>NZ_JACZDT010000006.1:0-273743 GCF_015903855.1 Fictibacillus sp. 18YEL24 | reverse complement strand
CCGCTCGTTTTGGCGACTTTATTAGGATACCATCTTAAAAACAAGATGTCAACCTATTTTTTTATCGTGTTTCCCGTCTGCAACAATGTTTCTGTGTGTCGCAGCGACAAGAAATAATATAGCACGATATAGATAAACAGGTCAACACCTTTTTAGAAAAAACTTTATTCTTTTATTGAGTAGTAACGATGATACAGGTTTTTGCTCTTGGTTTCACGCTTGATTGCCTTTATATAACCCTTATCTTTTAGGTGTGTAAGAATCATAGGAAGATCGATCGCATAATCTTGTACCTCATCATGTTCCATTAATTCATGATAAGCCCACTCATCTTTTTGTTTAATAATACCCAACAGATGATGCGCACCTAATTTGGTTTTAGAAGATAGGGAGAACTCTGATGCTAGTAATAGAAGTTCGATTCTTTTATCAATCGTTTCTTCACCTGTTACAAGCTCTTCATACAACTTAAAGATTTCAGGCTGAATCATCTTCACCTGATTCCAAACTGTAACTTCTGGATAGTATCCATGCTCAATAACAGATAAACGTGCAAGATGGTGAAGAGCGTGCATGATGTTGTTGAATGCATCTAAATAATGGCCGGAGTGAAAGAGTTCTTTTCCATCGTTATAACGGCGAAGTAGTTTTGCAAACTCAAGACCAATCTTATGTGTCCTCTCTTCAGCCGGAAACTCGTGAAGTCGGTCTCTTAATCTTGTTATGTACTCATTGCGGTTAAATAGAACTTTCCCATTCATTACCCAATCAACCGCTCTTCTGTTCGTACCAAGCATCAACCAAGAGTTAAGCAGTTGTTCTGTCACAATGTGAAGCGCAGCTGA
Source organism: Fictibacillus sp. 18YEL24 (assembly GCF_015903855.1). Taxonomy (GTDB): domain Bacteria; phylum Bacillota; class Bacilli; order Bacillales; family Fictibacillaceae; genus Fictibacillus; species Fictibacillus phosphorivorans_C. Next base: position 272,898 of record NZ_JACZDT010000006.1, on the reverse strand, counting down.
AGTTGACTCAAACTCGTAGTGTTTGATCATCAAAGGCTGATCGGATTCTTTTACTATAATAAGAAGTATTGAATCAAAATGATCCGTTCCAGGGCTGAATGGTTTATTTTTCTCAACAAAAAGCACCCCTAATGTGTTTTCGTTGCTTGCTCTCTCCTGATACAGCGGGCGTAAAATATCTTCCATGAAGGTCATCTCCCATTTTAACAAAATCCTGTTTGTTACTTTCAACACCAAATAAAGAAATCCTTTTTATTTTCCTAAGAGTTCATATGTTATACTAATGAACGGAGGAGGGACAGGTATGATAAAGTATACGAGCAAAATCAATAAAATACGTACGTTCGCTCTTAGCCTTGTGTTTATAGGTATTATCATCATGTATGCAGGCCTGTTTTTCAAGACAAGTTTTGTCGTTATGTCTATTTTCATGGTGATTGGGTTTATCGCAACGATCGCCAGTGCTGGTGTTTACTTCTGGATCGGTATGATTTCTACTCAGGCAGTACAGGTTGTTTGCCCAAACTGTGGAAAAGTAACAAAAGTACTCGGCCGTGTAGATGCATGTATGTCGTGTAACCAGCCACTTACGATGGATAAAGGTCTTGAGGGCGAAGAATTTGATGAAAAGTACAACTCTAAACGCCAGATGCGCAAAGAGAATAGATAAAGCTGACTTACCGTAGTGGAAAGTCAGCTTTTTTTTAATGTTTTCTTTTGCAATCCGGGCATACTCCGTAAATTTCCATACGGTGTCGTCCTACATCAAAGCCTGTTACAGATTCAGCTAGACTCTCAACTTCATCTAGACCTGGATAATGAAAATCCACGATCTTTCCGCATGAGTCACAGATAATATGATAATGATCTGTCGTCACACAATCAAATCGGCTTGATGAATCCCCATAAGTGAGTTCTTTTACAAGACCCGCTTCTTTAAATACTCTAAGGTTATTGTAGACTGTTGCTACACTCATATTTGGAAACTTTCCCTCCAGCGCTTTGTAAATCTCATCAGCAGTCGGATGGGACATTGATTGGATAAGATGCTCTAAGATAGCATGACGCTGAGGCGTAATCCGTACACCTACTGATTTTAAGTTGTCGATTGCCGCATTTATTTTAGCGCTTGACATCGTCATGCACCCCATTTCTTTAAGAATTCTTACTTTATAATCGTTATAATTAGTCTACTGCCTTTCTACAGGTTTTGTCAATTGAAGTGTATGTATGCAGTATTCTATTATGAATGATCTTCGTGGAGAACTGGCTCTGTGACTTTCATTTGTTCATTAACGTAACGTGCGGCAACAAAGAGGAAATCTGAAAGCCGGTTAAGATAAGACAATACAAGCGGATTCACCCCTTCAATTTCTACAGCAATACGTTCAGCTCGCCTTGCAATTGTTCTTGCCGCATGCAATGCGCTTGCAGATGGAGATCCTCCGGGAAGAACGAACTGCTTTAAAGGTTTCAATCCCGCTTGCCATTGATCAATCGTTTCTTCAAGAAATGAGATATCTTCTTCTTTTAATTTCCACGCTACTTCTTTCCCTGCTGGAGTCGCTAGCTCAGCTCCAACATGAAAAAGAACAGTCTGTACTTTTTGCATAACAGTTGTGGCTTTTTCTGCCCATTCTTCCCTCGGCAGCAAACTCACGCCAAAGCCGATCATACTATTCGCTTCATCACAAGTACCATACGCATCTACGCGCACATCATTTTTAGCAACGCGTTCACCAAAAATTAAGGATGTTGTTCCTTTATCTCCAGTTTTTGTGTATATTTTCATATTAATACCCCCGGTCATATGGAATGATATTGATCATCTCTTCACGCTTATCATTTCTATATAGAGTTAGATTATCACAAAAGATCTTAATCGCTCTTTCTTGATATTGAGGTGAAATCCCTGAAAGGTGCGGCGTAACCGTTACGTTCTGCATATTCCACAATGGGCTTTCTTCTTTTAATGGCTCTTTTTCAAACACATCTAGAACAGCGTGGCCAATTTTCTCGGCTTGCAATGATCGGATTAGCTCTTCTTCGTCTACCGTTTTCCCTCTTCCGATATTAATGAATACTGCGTTCTGCTTCATTAGAGAAAAAGCACTCTTTCCAACGAAATGAAAAGTCTGTGGCGTTGATGGGAGAACATTGACGATAAAATCACTTTCTTCATAAAGAGTGGAGATTCCTTCTTCATCCACGATTACATCACAGTTTTCAGCCGGATGCCCGCTTCTGTTAAATCCGATGGTTTTCATATTAAAAGCTTTCGCAAGTCTTGCTATCTCGCATCCAATTGCTCCCGTTCCTAATATTCCAAGTGTCTTTCCAGAGATCTCAGTCATCGGAACTTTTCGATCCCAGATATGTTGTTTTTGATTATCTAATAATAAGCTTGCTTTCCGTGACACTTGTAGCATCATAGAGATCGTATATTCCGCCATAGGCGTTTTATGGATACCTCTTGCATTCGTGATTAGAACATTTTGTTTTTCTAAAGCTTCGAAAGGCATTTTATCAAGGCCGGCTGAAATGACCATGATCCATTTTAGTTCTTTTGCTTCAGCAACCAACTCATCAGTCAAATCTTCTCCATAAGATACTAAGATTTCAGCTTGATTAAGATCCGCCTTAGCTTCTTTCATGTTGTTATAGAATTGAAATTCTTCTTCCGGGAACTTGTTCTTTATCTCGTCCTTTATCTCATCTCGTAATCGTGCACTTGAAAGAATCATAAGAAACACCTTCTTTTCGTGGATTAGAAAAAGCGGGAACGTGCTCCCCGCTTTTTAAGTTGTTGCTGTTTTGTTTAGATTGTTTAGTATTAGAAAGCTTTTTAAGGGAGTTGATTTCCGCTCCAGGTGCTTCGCTTTCCGCGGGGCAGGCGGTGAGCTCCTTGCCGCTTTGCGTCCTTAAGGATCTCACCTGACCGCTTGTCCCGCAGGAGTCTTGCACCTTCCACTACAATCAACAAGCAATGAAGAAAACGAAATACCTCCAAAAGCAATAATACTTTGGGAAGAGCATTTATTTTAGGTTCTCTGGATTAAGACCTTGAAGTTCTGGCAGTACGAACAAACCGTCTTTTCTGATCAATACATCATCAAAGTAGATTTCCCCACCGCCATACTCTGGACGCTGGATCAAAACCATATCCCAGTGAATGCCGGATTCGTTTCCGTTATATGCATCTTGATAGGCTCTTCCCGGTGTGAAATGGATGCTGCCGCCTATCTTTTCATCAAATAAGATATCTCCCATTGGATGTTGGATAAGAGGATTTACCCCGATCGCAAATTCCCCAACATAACGTGCACCTTCATCTGTGTTAAAGATCTCGTTTAATTTTTCGGTGTTGTCTGAAGTAGCTTCAACGATTTTTCCGTCTTTGAATGTAAGTTTTACGTTGTTAAACGTTGTACCGTGGTAAGGACAAGGTGTGTTATAAGTAATAGTTCCATTCACACTGTCTTTTACTGGTGCCGTAAATACTTCTCCGTCAGGAATGTTATTTTCACCTGCACACATTACAGCTGGGATTCCTTTGATCGAGAATGTTAAATCAGTTCCAGGAGCTGTGATGCGAACCTTATCTGTTCTTTCCATCAAGGCATGAAGTGGCTTTTGCGCTTCAGCCATTGCTTTATAATCAACGTTACATACATCAAGCACAAAATCAGTGAACTTTTCTAAGCTCATTTTTGCCATTTGTGCGAGACCTGTAGTTGGGTAGTTTAATAATACCCATTGGCGGTCGTTGATGATCATGTTTTGAACAGGCTTATTGATCTCAGCTTTCATCTGGAAAATCTCACTTGGCACTTCCGAGAACTCTGCATCATTGTTTTTACATTGAATAGAGATATATGCATCGATATCTTCAATGCGTGCAAGATCCCATTTCAATTGTGCCTCAGAATGTTCTCTCGTAGAACCCATCATTAACGCACGTGAAATCTCTTCATCTGCAAGTTGAACGTAAGGAAATGCTCCTAATTTATAAGTTTCCTGAACGAGCTCTTTTACAAGTGGCTTCCCTGCTAAGAATGAAGTAATAAGTACTTTTTGTCCTTTTTCAACCTTTAGTGAATGCGTCAGCAATGTTCTAGCCAACATCGTTAAACGTTCATCTCTCATTATGTATACCCCCGAAATTATATGTTATAAAATTCACACTATTTCATTTTATCACGCATGAGCCATCATGCCTATTTATTAAGAACGAAAAGCATAGTCTATCAGTCTCTGCTGCATACTAGTTGGCGTGGAGGTGAATGAATTCATGAACGTATCACGTGCTCAACAGATCATTGAGTCTGAAAAAGAAATTAAAGTGCTTCATAACGGAACTCCTGTATGGCTACAATCTGTTGATGAAAACAATCAAACCGCTAGAGCTTACACAAGAGAAGAACCCGATCATGAGATGGACATTCCTGTTACAGAACTTCAGGAAAGCTGATTTTTTATCAACAAGTAAAAAAAGCCCCGATTTCTTCGAGGCTTTTTTCTATACTAAGTTTTCTTCTATAAATTTGAGCGCTTCTTCAACATGATCCTTCACTTTAACTTTTCGATATTCTTTCGCGATGTTTCCTTCTCCATCGATAATAAACGTAGAACGTTCGATACCCATGTATTCTTTGCCGAAATTCTTTTTCAGTTTCCAAACATCGTAAAGCTCAGCAACTTTATGCTCCTCATCCGCTAAAAGGATGAACGGCAGACCATGCTTCTCGATGAATTTGTCATGTCGGGCTAACGGATCCGGACTTACCCCAAGAATAACCGTATTCCGTTTCTTGAAATCTTCATGACGATCTCTAAAGTCACATGCTTGTGTTGTACATCCTGGTGTCATATCTTTTGGATAAAAGTATAGGACCACATTTTTCCCTTTAAAATCTGTTAATGCAACTTCTTCTCCATTACTTGCTGGCAATTTAAAGTCTGGTGCTTTACTTCCTGTTTTTATCGTCATAGCATTGAGACCTCCTTAAAGTTTCATCTTCTTTAAGGGTAGCCTATATATTCGGTTTCAAACAACTATTTTGCCATCTTGTTGTGGTGAACGACTGAAGATAATACGAAAGCAATCGGCAACAAGTACCCGATCAATGCTTGAAGCGCGGCAATCCACCTTCCCGCTCCAACAGGTACGATGTCTCCATAACCTACTGACAAAATCGTCGTACTGCTAAAATAGATGCATGCTTCTATAAAAGAGAAAAAGTCACTCTGATTCAATTCTAGTTTTATGACGGGATAGCCCATCAAAGAGATAAGGGCATAGATGAGTCCAAATCCTGAAATGATCGTTCCATACACGATGAACAAGATCAGCAGATGACTCGCTGGCATGAGATGTTCTTTAATTCCAGGATGTTTAAAGAGCATCCATATACTACGGATGATGAGACCAGCAGTTGTTATGAGTAAGATTATTAATATGGCATTTTCCATTCTGTCCACCTCTCTTTATCTTATGAAAAAGAAAGATTGAATAGGACAGCCTTATGATTAAAAAAGACAGCCTGCTTTTCACAGGCTGTCTTCTTACTTTTTATTTAGCTTGGTTTACTGAAATCGCTTCTGTTAACTCTTTTAACTGAAGTGTTAATTCACGTACACGCGTTTGTGCCAATTCATCAACGAGTACGTTACCTTCATCAAAATTAACCGGATCGGCAACAAATTGATCAGGCAGCACTAAGCTGTACACACCGCGGAGCACGGTGCGAAGATTAGTCAATGCGTTCATTCCGCCTTTCCCGCCTCCTGCAGCAACAGCAATTGCTGACGGTTTGTTCTTAAAATGCTTTCCTCCTAAGAAATCAAGCGCGTTTTTCAATGCTCCGCTTATTCCACTGTGATACTCTGGGCTCGTTACAAAAAATCCATCAGCTTTTTCAGCATACTCAGCTAATTTTTTTACTGCCTCATTCTGAGCTGTCGTAGCATCTCCTGTAAATAGAGGCAATTTATCGATTCCTACATCAAAATACAACACTTCAACGTTCATCTGTTTCAACGTTTCAGCAGCGAACTGTGCAATTCCTCTTGTTCTTGATTCTGCTGTCGGACTTCCTGCGATCACCATGATTTTCATATGTATTTCCTCATTTCTGCTATGCAATGTAATTATGTTTATATCTTACAAGATAATGAATGTTTCTTTATAACAATAAGCTTTGATATGTAAAAAATCAGGTCTTAAGTCCAGAAGATAAACATTGACTTTTCACCCATTAGAATGTAAATTATTTGTAATTTTGGAATTCTCAAAAACTGATTCGATCTTTAGCTAATCAAATTATATATCATTCATAATGGAAGGACGATGTAAATGGCACTTGTTTCAGTTAACTTTTCCCCTTTTAACGAAATGATAATGAGCCTCCACGTTATTCAAAATCCTGCTCACCACCCATATCGACTTGCATGGGCTGAAAAATCAAAAAATAAATTACCGCAAGATCTTTTACTTTTAATCAACAAATGGGGACCGCATTTTTATGACTGGATGTATTTCGTTAACATTCGAAACGAATTTCAATTTAATGAATCTACCGTCGAAGAGGCCATCGAACGTATAGCTCTCATACCAGACTTAACGTTTTCCTATCTCTTGCTAGGTGAGAAATATGGAAGCGACTCTTTGCTAAAGTGGAAAAACAGTCCTGCATCAGCACCCCTTCAATCAATTGAACGAGACATTCTTTTACATGCTGCGCAATGGAAAAGGAAGTTTTGTGATTTCTTTTATGAATACAATCGTTACTTGTTTGCAGAAGAGCTTTTCAGAATTACGCCTTGGATTGCAAGAGCATCTGACAATTTCAAGAAAGAACTGAGTGACTCGAAAATTGAAAGTTTAAACAGCATACATCCTGATGTTACAGTAACTTCTGATTCAATAAAAATTAAGAAGAATGATGTTTACACGTTTCCGTTTGAAGAGTTTCCTAAACTCGTGATTCAGCCATCTACATTCGCTACCCCACACGTCATGCTTTGCTGCAACCAAGACCGTGTTAGCATCGCACTCCATGTTGCTGTTCCAGATTCAGAAAAAAACCATGAACCACCTGAAGATTTAATTACCTTATTAAAGGTACTCAGTGAGCCAAGAAGACTTAAAATCCTGCAAGACTTGCTTCACCATCCTTACAGCACTAAACAACTCGCCTATAAATATAATCTCACTGAAGCTACCGTATCAAATCATTTAAAGCAGTTGCTTTTATGCGGTTTAGCCGAAACACAAAGAAAAGGCTATTACGTTTTTTACACCGGTAAGCGAGAAAGACTGGAATCACTTCGTACAGATGTCGCTCAATTTATGCAGCAGCCTGTTTTGGACGAATATATTTTCACGGCAGACTTAACGTGAAAGGAAGACAATTCATGAGAAAGTTATCAATCTTTGTTCAGCCTTATTTATTGCTCTCAATAGGAGTTGTTTTACTCTCTGCAACTCCGTCTTTATTTGCTGGAGAGGACACTTTGAAATTCAGCCTGTTTCGTTACGGACAGACTGTTATTGAAACTATTGTCCAACTAACCAAACCACATTCGTTAACTCTATACACACAAACACAAACACTCGCCTTTCCTAAAATGCCCGAAAACCGCTCAGTAGAGTTTCTGAATCAGATCACTGAAAGACCTTTATTTCCAGAGGTTTGGGGTATTGTCATCTATACTGCAGGACTCATCTTAGCTAGTTTTACTATCGCTATCATTATAGCTATTATACTTGGATGGATGACGGAACTGCTTCCTTCAATCTTTAAAAAAGTACTTCTAAAATGCTGCAACCTACTAGAATCGATGCCAGATTTGTTCTTTGTTTTTTGCATACAGCTATTCGTTGTTTGGATTTATAAACAAACAGGGTGGCTTGCCGCAAATCCTTTTACATCCAGCAAGGAACCTGCTCTTTTGATTCCGCTCGTAACACTCAGTATTGTACCTGGTATCTATATGTTTAGAATGCTGTTATTACTTTCAGAGACAGAGATGGATAAGGATTATATCACCTTTGCTCGTTCAAAAGGAATCAGTAAATCCGCTATAATTTTTAAACATCTTTTAAGAAACACAATCTCTGAACTCAGTACACACTTTCCCATCATCATGCTTCTTTTATTCAGCCAGATGGTCGTATTGGAGTACCTGTTTAATATGAACGGTGTTATTCAAATTCTATTAAGTGAACAGCCTTATGAAACGAAGACAATGCTTTTACTGCTGATTGTCACTCCGTTATTTGCAGCAGTTAAAGGTGTACAACAAGCGATCATCAAGAGGAGGTATATTCGTGCTGAGTAAAATTCCTCTTTTCTTTGCAGGTCTCTTTTTGCTGCTGTTCATTTTGTCAGCAAGTATTGTCATTCCGCTCGCACTTTCTGAACCTGAAGTAAACCAATTTCGATACTCTGATGCCTTAAAAAAGTTGGAGATTCCGCCTTATAGTCCTTCTAAAGAGAATTGGCTTGGTACAGATCGTATTGGAAAAGATTTATTTTATCTCTTAGTTGACGGTGCCAAATATACGATTTTTTTTGCCTGTATCATTACGTTAGTAAGAACCTTAGTTTCTGTTATTTTGGGATTGTTTTTTAAACGCTTGTTTAATAGCAGCTGGTTCAGCGGTCTGATCCAAAGCTTCCAATACGTTCCAGAATCCCTTATTGTACTGCTGACTTTGTCTCCTTTTCTTTTTTACGAATTAAGAAGTGACTCTGTGTTCTCAACTTCAGAAACATTATTTCTTCAATTGCTTGTTCTTATTGCAGTTGGTGTTCTGCCGCTCGGAAAAATCATCGCTGAAACGGCTGAACTGTTATCGAGAACGGAGTATGTTATTTGTGCCAAACTGATGGGTGCTTCTTACTTTCAAATCACAGCAAAACATATTCTCCCCCATTTATGGCCGAGACTGTTTGTTTTAGTCGGCCGCCAATTTGCACAAGTTCTAACGTTAATGCTTCACTTAGCAATCTATCATCTTTTTATTGGCGGTGTGCAAATCACTTCCGGTCAAGAGCATGACCAATTCAACCATTATGCGACGGTTTCTAATGAATGGACTGGATTAATCTCTGCTTATCACAAGGAACTAATGCTAGAGCCATTTATCGTCATGGTACCTGTAACCGCTTTTGCCTTTCTTGTCCTTTGCATTAACATCATGACGAAAGATCTAGAACAGCATTTTAAAAACCGATCTTTGTCTAAATGAAATGGCTGTTTTTGTATTCATTGTAGCTTTTGAGAGTAGTTGATTTCCGTTTTAGTTTGATCGCTTTTCGTGGGCAGGCAGTGTTTGCCACTTTAGTAAGTTTCACTTTTAAATGTCTCACCTCATCTGTCCTAGAACGATTTTGGCAAAACAAGTCTAGTATTGAAAATTAAACAACAAAAACCGCTCTCCCTCTGAAGGAGAACGGTTTTTCTTTAGTTACCAGCGCCTCTATACTTTGTCACTCCAACGTTCCATAACGTTACAGCGATTAAGAAAAACACGATTCCCACAACTGGTGTTAAGAACGCATACGTATACCACTCTTCACGTTCTAAAAAATAGGAAGATGGATATACACCGACAAACGCGAACGGAAGGATCCAGGTTAACACATACTTGATCACTTTGTTGTAAATATCAACCGGATATCTACCGTAGTTTCCGATGTTGTACATCATCGGCATAATATCTGTTCTCGAATCAGACCAGAATCCAATCGTTGCAAGTGCAATAAAAATACCTGCATACACGAGTGCTCCGCCTATTACTAACAGAATGAAGATGAACGGATCGTACCAGCTGATCTCTAGACCCAACTTATCACCTGCATAGAACATGACAACTAATCCTGTTACTACACCAAAAAGAGATTCTAGCTCCATTCGTTCAAGTACAATTTGAAATAGACTATGGACAGGTCTTGTTAAGATTCGATCCATCTCACCTTTAACAATGTATCTGTCTGTAAAATCCCAAATATTAAAGAAAGAAGCAAAGATCGAGAATGGAACTAAGAAGAATCCGTAAATAAAGATCATCTCATCCTTACTCCATCCGGCAAGAAGATTCGTATGACCGAATACGACGAGGATAAAAACTAAATTCACCGCTTGAAATAATAGATCTGAAAAGATTTCGACTATCATATCGGCACGATACGTAAGCCTTGTTTTTAAATATTGACCGACGTATTGAAAAAAGATTGAAATATACTCCATCTGCTATTAACCCCCTTGAACCACAAGCTGACGCTTCGCCAAAATCCAAAGCCCATACACGGGAATGATAAGGAGCAGCGACCATATTGCCTGGTTGAGAAGGGCTTCATAAATTTGCGAACCTTTAAACCCTTCCGTAAAAATCATACTCGGGATATAGCTGATTCCTTGAAACGGCAAATAGCTCATCACGTTCTGAGCCCACATTGGATAAAAACTAAGCGGTAAGATAAGTCCAGAAAATAAATCGATCACAACACGTTTTGCGCGAATCAATCCATCATTATTAAATAAGAAGAAAGTTGCAATTCCAGCTAATAGGTTGATCTGTGTATTAATGATAAAGCTGAACGTGATCGATAGGAAAAATAACAACCATGTACTTGCATTCGTGGAGAGCTCAATAGGAAACACGAGCGCTACGATGATCATTCCAGGAACAGAGAAGAATAAAAGCCTGAAGATCCCTTCGCCTAAGCCCTGCATCATCTTCATGTTTAAATACGGATAAGGACGAACCATCTCAACGGCAACTTTTCCTTCTTTAATCTCCATCGCAATCTCCCGGTCGATGTTGTTAAAGTAAAAGGCTCTGGCCATCCACGCCACAGCTATATACGTTGTCATCTGCGTGATAGAAAGACCTTGTATGTTTTCTTTTCCTCCATAGATGGCACTCCATAGAAAGTAATAAGCTCCTATGTTAATGCTGTAGATGAGTATTCCGCTGTAATAGTTCGTTCGGTATGCGAGCATCATTAGAAAACGGATGCGAATCATCTCGATATACTTACCCATGACGAACAGCACCTTCAACATAAATATTTCGAATGATCTCTTCTGTTGAGATCTCAAGGATCTTCAAGTCAGCAATCTTTTTAGCTGCTGTTACTTTTCCGATCACACCTGAAATCACGGTCTCGTCAGCATCAACAGAAGCAACCCATACTAGATCACTCTCACCTTTTTCCCAAACAACAAGATGTTCTTGTGTAAGATGCTGCAACTCTTCCAACGTCGCTTCTTCACTAAACTGAAATTGAATCTGTTTTCCTTCTGCCCAATTTTCACGAAGCTCTTTTAGTGGTCCATCATAAATAATTTTTCCTTCATCAAGCATAACCACTCGTTCACAAAGCGCTTCAATATCTGAAAGGTCATGCGTTGTTAAAAGAATCGTCGTACCATATTTCTCGTTGATTCTTTTTAAAAATTCACGAATCTTCAATTTTACGAGCACATCCAGTCCGATCGTCGGCTCGTCCAGAAACAATAGCGGCGGATTATGAATAAGTGCTGCAGCTAATTCGCAGCGCATGCGTTGTCCGAGTGAAAGTTTTCGAACCGGTTTATCAAGTAACGGCCCGATATCTAGCGTCTCGATGACGTCTTTCATATGCTCTTCATACTGTTGATCCGGCACATTGTAGATCTTCTTCAGCAATCTGAATGACTCTTGAACAGCGATATCCCACCATAACTGCGATCTTTGACCAAAGACTACACCGATCGTTTTTACGAACTTCTCTCGCTCTTTATGCGGATTCATGCCGTTGACGACTATTTTTCCGTCAGTCGGTGTGAGGATCCCTGTCAGCATCTTAATGGAAGTCGACTTACCAGCACCGTTCTCACCAATATAGCCGACCATTTCTCCTTTTTTTATCGTAAAAGAGATGTCATCCACTGCTGTCTTGATCGTATAGTTTCGTGTGAAAAGATCACGAAACGCCCCCTTCAGACCTGATCGGCTGGAGAAGGATTTAAATTCTTTCTTTAAACCTTGCACATCTATTATGTTCTGCATAAGAATGCCCCCGTAAATTTTTTCGCGATACATGTTGCTTTTGAAAGTGGTTGATCTGCACTTCAGGTGCTTCGCTTTCCGTGGGGCAGGCGGTGAGCCACTTGCCGCTTTGCGCCATTAAGTGTCTCACCTGACCGGTTACAGTGGCTAGCCCCTCGAGGTCAAAAGTTAAACGGTCAAGAAGGCAAATTGCGCCTTCCTAGCCCATTCAACTTTTGCTGGTCGGGGCTGAACGAGCCACTTTCACATTTAAAACTGACCGCTTGTCCCACAGGAGTCTCGCACCTTCCGCTCCAATCAACTTGTCAATGAAGAAAATGAAAGAACCAAAAGTAACTTATCTTTAGAAAAGAGCTTTGAACAAAAACACATTCATTTCACTGTGAAGCTCTCAATTTTGCCAATGGAAATTATAGAGTTTCCTAATAGAGAAACTCAAGGCACTCGAATAGTTTACTCCAATCCCATTCATAAACTCAAATAGTTGAGACTATCTTGTCATAGTTTCCCATCCCTGTTCCTCGGGCTTATTCATGCTACAATATGAATTGAACTTAACAGACGTATCGTTTACAGGAGGTATTTATAGATGAATCACACGAAATCTGAAGCACTCTATGATGAAGCGCTTCTACATATTGTTGGCGGTGTAAACAGTCCGTCCCGTTCTTTTAAAGCAGTTGGTGGTGGTGCACCTGTATTTATGGAACGCGCACAAGGCGCATACTTTTGGGATGAAGACGGTAACCGTTACATCGATTATCTAGCTGCTTATGGTCCTATTATTACCGGACATGCTCATCCTCATATCACTAAGGCGATCGTGAAAGCCGCAGAAAACGGAGTTCTCTATGGAACGCCTACTTCTCTTGAAGTTAAATTTGCGAAGATGTTAAAAGAAGCGATGCCCGCCATTGATAAAGTTCGTTTCGTAAACTCTGGAACAGAAGCGGTTATGACAACAATCCGCGTTGCCCGTGCTTACACAGGACGCGATAAAATCATCAAGTTCGCTGGCTGCTATCATGGCCATTCCGATTTAGTCTTAGTCGCGGCTGGCTCTGGTCCATCTACATTAGGTACCCCAGATTCAGCTGGTGTTCCGAAATCTATTGCACAAGAAGTAATCACCGTTCCATTTAATGATGTTGATGCTTATCGTGAGGCGATGGATAAATGGGGTGACCAGATCGCTGCTGTTTTAGTGGAACCGATCGTTGGAAACTTTGGGATCGTTGAACCGAAAGAAGGCTTCTTGCAAGCTATTAACGACATTACTCATGAGCACGGTGCACTTGTAATCTATGATGAAGTGATCACCGCTTTCCGTTTCATGTATGGAGGTGCACAAGATCTTTTAGGTGTAAAACCTGACATGACAGCGCTCGGAAAGATTATCGGTGGCGGTCTGCCGATCGGCGCATATGGCGGTAAACAAGAGATCATGGAAAAAGTAGCACCACTAGGACCTGCGTATCAAGCAGGAACGATGGCAGGAAACCCAGCGTCAATCTCAGCGGGTATTGCTTGTTTAGAAGTTCTTAAACAAGAAGGCGTTTACGAGGAAATGGACCGCTTGGGTGCGATTCTTGAAAAAGGTTTGCTTGAACAAGCTGAGAAATATGGCGTTTCCGTAACGATCAACCGCTTGAAAGGTGCTCTAACGCTCTATTTTTCCGATGAAAAAATTGAGAACTATGTACAAGCAGAAGCAACAGATGGTGAGATTTTCGGAAGATACTTTAAACATATGCTTCATGAAGGAATCAATCTCGCTCCATCTAAATACGAAGCGATGTTCTTAACAACTGCACACACCGAAGAAGACGTTCGCGCAACGATCGAAGCCGCTGGGAGAGCATTCAGCTCACTATAAGTTTTTATAGGTAAATGAAAGAATCCGTCATCGCACGGATTCTTTTTTTGATTTAAGGGAAAACCTGTAATAGAGGGTGTTTGATTTTCATAAGGTATATAGGTGTGTACTTTTCACAATTTGTTAACAGATATTTACTTGATTAAAAGGACGAAACAGTTTATAGTGTTTGAGATTATTAACATTTTTTATGAGAAAGGAATTATCGCAGTTATGAAACTAGGAGCCCGAATGATTAAAACGGGTTTAGCCATTTCTTTATCGATCTACTTAGCGATGTTGTTTCAATTGGAACAACCAGCCTTTGCCGCGATTGCCGCTACATTTGCGATCCAGCCATCCATCTATAGATCGTATCAAACCATTTTAGAACAAGTTCAAGGTAACGTGGTTGGTGCCCTTTTTGCTATTATTTTTGTTATTTTATTAGGCAATAACCCATTTGTTATCGGATTCGTTGTCGTACTTGTTATCGCAGCGAACTTAAAGATGAAGATCGAGAAAACAATTCCGTTATCCATCGTTACCGTAATCGTAATTATGGAGAGCCATACAGAGAATTTTATCGGTTTTGCGATCGATCGTTTCTTATTGATCATGCTCGGCGTATTATCAGCGTTCTTAGTTAACCTGGTATTCATGCCGCCTAAATACGAAACAAAGCTTTATTATAAAATATCCGATCACACGGACGAAATCATAAAATGGATTCGCATGATTACCCGTCATGCTACAGAACATAGTGCCCTGAAAGAGGATCTGCCACGCTTAAAAGAAAACCGCTTTAAGATGGATCAATATTACTTATTGTATAAAGAAGAACGTACGTATTTTAGAAGCAATAAGTATACCAAAACACGTAAGCTGGTTCTTTACCGCCAGATGATTCAAACAACAAACAAAGCACTTGAACTGTTGAAGAGCCTTCACCGTCATGAAAATGAGTTGAACAACATGCCGGAACCTCTTCAAGAACTGATTCAATTAAAACTGGATGGCTTGACCAACTTCCATGAACAAATGTTGTTGAAGTACACGGACAAAATCCGTGCGCAGCATACACTTGATATGGATGAGGCCATCAACAAAAAAGCACTCATGACCTGTATCATGAGCTATTACAAAAACCCAGAGAACGAAGATTGGATCGAGTTGTTCCCCGTCTTCGCCCTGATCATAGATTACGCAGACCAATTGGAGCACTTAAACACTTTGGTGGAAAGCTTTAAGAACTACCACCAGGAAGACAGTGAAGTTCAGTTGGATCAGCGGTTAGAGGATTAATATTGTGTATTGGAAGCCAGCCCTTTTTTGAGGGTTGGTTTTTTTTGTGTTTGTGGTGGGTTAAACCAATCGTGGCCGGGTAGTGCTCGTTACGCCTCTGTCGAAATATGTCTAGGATTGTAGACTCGTGGATAAACCACGAAAACTTTAGGATTCAAGGATAAAACTCGTGGATTAAACACTATTTCTTGTGGATTCACAGGTAAAATTTGTGGATTGAACTGGTTTTCAATTTGATATTAGGTATCTTGGTCTTTGAACCAAACGTAAGAATGCGGCAAAATGGAGTACCATGATCCTAACAAAAATAGTAGGAGGCGTTCCATTTGAAAAAAGAAAGAAAAGCACCCATTTTTATTACCAAATTATCTAAATTGGTTAAAAGAATTCCACCCAATCATTTGAAGAAACAAGAATTTCAGGATTTATTGCGTAACCATTCATCCGGCTTTAAAGGCGAGCAGTCACTCGAATACTTTTATCGTTATCTGCCTAAGGATATTCTTTACTTACATGGTCTTCGAATATTAGACGATGAATATTTTTTTCAAATGGATACTCTTCTTATTACACCGAGTTTCATTACAATCCTCGAGATCAAATATATGGCTGGTCATCTTTATTTTGAAGACCAATTCTTTCAATTCATTCGAACGCATGCCGGAAAAGAAGAGGCATTCCCAAATCCAATCGATCAAGTGTCTCGCCAAAAAATTCATCTTACTAGAGTCTTGAAACAACATAAGCTTAATTTATTACCTATTGAAACACTGGTCGTTATGACTCATCCTGCTGCAATTATTGAAGCGGCATCAGGTTACCAAGAAGCTAATGAGAAAGTAATTAAGAGTTCGAGTTTACAGCAAAAGTATGAAACTCTGTTACAGAAATATCCAAAGTCGATTATTACTCAAAAACAAGTTAAAAAACTAGCAAGACTTCTCCTTAAGTTAAGCTCCTCGTACGATCCAGATATTTGTGAGCTTTTCCAAGTAAATAAGAATGAACTCTCAAAAGGGGTTTTTTGTCCCACTTGTCCTCACTCCATCATGAACTACATTTGGGGGAAATGGCATTGTTCTACTTGTAATACTTCATCAAAAACTGCGCATATTGAAGCTCTTCAAGATTACGCACTATTAATATCAAATCACATATCAAACTATGAGTTTGCATGGTATTTAAATTTACAATCGAGCAGCCAAGCATATCACCTTCTACGTTCGTTAAATCTACCCTCAATAGGTACAAATCGAACTAGACTCTATAACCTAACCCCCCTCCTAGAAAAAACCACATAAAAAAGAAGCCTGGCCAAAGCCAAGACTCCTCATCTACAACTAATCTCTAACTCTTCATCCGTGGATCTAGTGCATCACGCAGACCGTCACCCATCAGGTTGAATCCGAGTACCGTGAGCATGATCGCTAAGCCTGGGAACAATACAGTCCATGGCGCTTGAATGATAAAGTCTTTTGAATCTGCGAGCATCTTACCCCACTCTGGAGTTGGTGGCTGTGCACCCATTCCTAAGAATCCGAGAGCAGCTGCTTCGATTATAGCTGCTGCTATCGCAAGTGTTCCTTGAACGATAATAGGAGCTAAGCTGTTCGGCAAGATGTGATGGATTAATATCCTGAAATCACTCATACCTATAGCTCGAGCAGCAGTTATATATTCTTCTTCCTTTACACTTAGTACCCTGGATCGTAATAGCCTTCCGAACGTTGGAATATTAATGATGGCAATCGCGATCAACGCATTTTTTAATGATGGCCCAAGTACAGATACTACGGCAATGGCAAGTAAGATACTTGGAAATGCGAGCAAAATATCAAAAATGCGGGATATGATACCGTCAATCCATTTTCCATAATAACCAGCTATGATACCCAATAGTGAACCTATGATCACTGATCCTGCTACTGAAAAGAAACCTACCCATAGGGAAATTCTTGCGCCGTAGATGATTCTACTTAAAATATCTCGACCGAATTCATCGGTACCAAACCAGTGTTCAGCAGAAGGTGAAATATGTTTGTCTGCCAAATTTCCGTCTCTGTAATGGTAGGGAGCTACTAGATCAGCAAATATAGCTAGAATTATAAAAAATGAAACGATAGATAGCCCAACAAGAGCGATTTTGTTCTTCTTAAAATTCCTCCATGCTTCTTTCCAAGGAGAAATAACTTTGTCTTCAACTGGAGCTGGCACATGTTGCGGAACTAATGGAGGTGTTGATTTAGCTAGTTGTTCTGACATGCTCTTATTCCTCCTTATTTAAATTTAATTCTCGGATCGATCGCTGCATACAGCAGATCTACGAGAAGATTAATTAATACAAAAATGGTAGCGACCACAAGGATTCCTGATTGGATAACAGGATAATCCCTGAAGGAAATTGCATCATATATATACGTTCCGATTCCAGGCCATCCAAAGATTGTTTCAGTTAAGATTGCTCCTCCTAGTAGAAGTCCCGTTTGCAACCCGATAACCGTAACAACTGGAATCATTGCGTTTTTCAAAGAATGCTTGTACACTACCCAAAACATTTTCATTCCTTTTGCACGAGCAGTACGAATATAATCTGAACGCATGACCTCAAGCATACTGGATCGCGTCATCCTTGCGATGATTGCCATAGGGATTGTACCTAGTGCTACACCTGGCAGAATGAGATGGCGGATTACTTCAGTGAATTGGTCAAACCTACCCTGAATGAGTGTATCAATTAGATATAAGTGGGTAATCGGATTAACCGGAACACGAATATTATCCCGCCCTGTAGTAGGCAATAAGTCTAATTGAATGGAGAACACATACTGTTCCATCAACCCCAGCCAGAAAATAGGCATCGAAACACCGATCAGTGCGAGTACCATGGCTGAATAATCAAACCACGAGTTTTGAAACCATGCAGAAATGATTCCTGCATTCACTCCTACTACGATTGCAATAATCATTGCAATAAAAGCTAATTCCATTGTTGCTGCTAGATACGGCCAAATTTCCTCAGAGATCGGAACATTGGTCTTTAAAGAAACACCTAGATCTCCTGTAATTAATCCTTTAATATAAGCAAAAAATTGCGTGTACCAGGGCTGGTCCAAGCCAAGCCTTCTTGTTAATCCTTCAATGGCTTCTTGTGTCGCCTGTTGCCCTAAAATTAACTGTGCTGGGTTCCCCGGTATAGCACGAATCATCATGAAAACAATAAATGTCATCCCTAATAATACTGGGACTAGTGTTGCTAACCGTCTGATCGTATAGGCAAACATCTGGTCACCTCTTTCTGTAAAGATTGCGAGTTAACTTATTTTCTCATGGTGCAAAAAAAAGGGGAGCAGGATGATCTGCTCCATACTCCCCGCCATACTTTATTCGAAAGATGTGTCTCCAAAAGATTGTGAACCTGTAGGATGAGGAACAAATCCTTTAATCTTGCTAGCACCTGCTAATTGCGGTTTAGAGTGAACAAGCGGTACCCAAGGAGCATCTTCATGAATGATCTCTTGTGCTTTTTTGTAAAGTTCAGCACGCGTATCTTCATCTGGAGTAGATTGCGCTTCTAGTAATAGCTTATGAACTTCTTCATTCGTGTAACGAGAATAGTTATTAGATCCAATGTTGTCTTTATCAAGTAATGTGTAAAGGAAGTTATCTGCATCTCCGTTATCACCAGTCCAACCTAGCATGAATACCGGTGCTTCACCATTACGTGTCTTTTCAAGGTACGTACCCCACTCAAACGTTACAATGTTAGCTTCGATTCCAACTTTTGCAAGGTTCGCTTGGATTGCTTCAGCAACTTTTTGTCCATTTGGCATGTATGGACGTGCTACAGGCATTGCCCAAAGGTCCATCTTGAAGCCATCAGGTACACCTGCTTTTGCTAAAAGTTCTTTAGCTTTAGCTTCGTCGTACTCACGGTCTTGAATGCTATCGTTATAACCATTGATTGAAGGAGGCATTGGGTTTTTAGCCGGCTCTGCAGTTCCTTCGAAGAAGTTGTCGATAATCGCTTGCTTATCGATCAAGTGGCTGATCGCCTGACGAACTTCTTTCTTGTCGAATGGAGCTTTTTCAACGTTAAATCCTAGGTAACCAACGTTCATAGAAGGACGCTCAAACAATTGAAGTTTGCCGTTATCTTGAACTTTTTTCATATCAGATGGGTTCAAACCATCCATGAGATCGATCTCGCCTTTTGTTAACGCATTTAAACGAGAAGAGTTATCTTTGATTACTTTAAATGTTACTCCATCAAGTTTTGGAAGATCTTTTACCCAATAGTCAGCGTTCTTCTCAAGAACGATCGTATCGTTTGGCTTCCAGCTCTTAAATTTGAAAGGACCTGTTCCAACTGGCTCTTTGCTTAGCTTGTCGCCATCTAATGACTTAGGACTTGCGATAGCAAACGGGCTCATTGCAATGTTCTTTAAGAACGGTGCTTGAGGGCGCTTAAGCTTAAACACTACTTTATATTCGCCATCAGCTTTTATGCTTTCAATCACGTGACCTTCGTCACCTTCAAAGCCACCAAACATAGATTTGTAGTAATAGAACTTCTCTTCGTCTTTACTCTTAGCCCAACGCTCAAAGTTCTTGATAACCGCATCAGCGTTGAACTTCTCGCCATCATGGAATTTTACACCTTCTTCAAGCTCAAACGTATACGTCAAGCCATCTTCAGAAACTTCCCATTTCTTAGCAAGACCTTCAACGATATCTGTATTATCTTTTCCATAGTTTACAAGCGGCTCATAGATTTGCTCTGTTACGATGAAAGACTCACCGTCAGTAACAACAGCTGGATCAAGTGCAACAGAATCTCCGCCACGACCGTAGATCATGACATTGTTCGGATCGACTTTATCGTCGTCTCCACCTTTGCTGCTATCCCCGCCTGATGAACACCCTGCCAACGCAAGAGATAAAGCAAGCATTAAAGCAAATAAAGTTAATAAACTTTTCTTCATCTTCTTTCCCCCAGTTCTCATTTTAGTTGTGCCTTTGTTTATATGTACGTGTCTGCCGTTATTCGTAAAGATGGCAGGCAGCGTAGTGGCCTTCAGCAACTTCTTTTAAAACAGGCTTTACGGTTCCGCAATGATCCATCGCTGCAGGGCAACGTGTGTGAAATGGACAACCAGCAGGAGGATTTGAAGGACTCGGTACATCTCCTTGCAGGATGACACGGTCTTTCCGGTGCTCCACATCTGGAATTGGAACGGCTGATAAAAGAGCTTGTGTATATGGATGTTTCGGATCATCATAAAGCTTTTCACTATCCGCAAGCTCTACGATATGACCCAAATACATAACTCCCACTCGGTCACTGATATGGCGGACTACACCAAGATCATGCGCGATAAACAGATACGTAAGGTCGAACTCTTTTTGAAGATCTTGTAAAAGGTTCAGTACTTGAGATTGGATGGAAACATCCAGTGCAGATACTGGCTCGTCCGCGATAATGAGTTTCGGATTCACGGCAAGTGCACGTGCGATTCCGATACGCTGTCTTTGTCCTCCAGAAAATTGATGAGGATATCGCTTCGCGTGCCAGCTAGAGAGTCCTACAACTTCAAGCAGTTCTTTTACTCGTCTTTTTCGTTCCGCTTTATCTTTTACACCATGAACGATTAGCGGCTCTTCTAAAATTTTCTCAACCGTATGACGCGGGTTAAGGGAAGCAAAAGGATCTTGAAACACCATCTGCATCTCGCGGCGTTTCTTTCTCATCTCACTTGAAGATAGTTTGGTTATATCCTCACCTTCAAAGTAGATCTTTCCTTCAGTAGGTTCTAAAAGTCTAAGGAGCATGCGTCCTGTCGTGGACTTACCACATCCGCTCTCTCCTACGAGGCCTAGGGTCTCTCCTTTTTTTATGTGAAAAGAGATTCCGTCTACTGCCTTTACTTCGCCAACGGTCTTGCTCAGTATTCCGCCTTTAATCGGAAAGTGCATCTTTAAATTTTCAACTTTAACTAATGGCTGTGTCTGACTCATGCAGATTCACTCCTTTCCCGTCCTCGTAAAGCCAGCATCTGACTTGATGACTGCCTTCTTGAGTTTTAAGATGAGGAGTTTCGGATATACACCTTGTTCCTGCATGCTCACAACGCGGTGCGAACGAACAACCTGTGGTGATCGAACCAGGTTTTGGTACGTTTCCTGGAATAGAATATAGACGGCCGACCTTCTCCCTCATGTCTGGTACGGATCTGATTAACCCTACCGTATAAGGGTGTTTCGGATTTTGGAAGATGGTTTTCACTTCACCTTCTTCGACCACTTTTCCAGCGTACATAACAACGACTCGCTCACACATCTCTGCCACGACACCTAGATCATGTGTGATCATCATGATGGCGGTGTCTGTTTCTTTGTTTAATCGTTTCATCAAGTCTAAGATTTGGGCTTGAATCGTAACATCCAAAGCAGTAGTAGGCTCGTCCGCTATCAGAAGTTTAGGGTCACAGATCATAGCCATGGCGATCATGACACGCTGACGCATACCTCCTGATAATTGATGAGGATATTCTTTTACAAGTTCCTCTGCTCGTGGAAGTCCCACCAGCTTAAGCATCTCAATGGCTTTACCCATCGCTTCTTTTTTGGACCATTTTCTATGTATGCGCAGTGATTCAATAAGCTGCTCACCGATTGTAATAACCGGGTTCAAGCTTGTCATCGGCTCCTGAAAGATCATCCCGATTTCATTGCCTCTAATTTGCCGCATCCTTCTTTCTGGTGCTGAAGCAAGATTTTCACCTTTAAAGAGAATCTCTCCTTCAATTTTCCCAGGTGGTGTAGGTACAAGTCCCATTACGGATAGTGATGTCACACTTTTACCGCAGCCCGATTCTCCTACGATCCCTAGCACTTCACCAGGATTAACGTGGAAATCAACACCGTCCACAGCAGGGATTGCGCCATCGTCTGTAAGGAAAGAAGTTCTTAAGTTCTTCACTTCTAGAACTGGATTTCCCATGAGATTTCACTCCTTTCTCTAAGCTGCCAAATTTCCTAGAATATTACTTCTCTGTTGAGAATTATGACACTACTCTGACAATTTGACAATATTTAATTTTCAGAATAATCGACAAATATGTCTTATGTTGTAGTTCTTTCGTATGATATCTATCTACATTTAAACGAAAAAAGACCAGCATCTCTGCCGGTCTCGGACGATCTTAATTTAATTGTTGAACCATGAAAAGGTCGTAATAAGCACCTTGTTTTTCCATCAATTTCTTATGATTACCAATTTCTACGATTCTGCCATGATCGATCACGATGATTCGATCTGCATGAGTTATGGTGGAAAGTCGGTGAGCCACAATGAACGTTGTTCGATCTTTTGCAAGTTTTTCTAAAGCTTCTTGTATCAAATGTTCACTCTCAAGGTCCAGTGCGGAAGTTGCTTCATCTAAAATAAGAAGCGGTGGATTCTTTAAAAAGACACGCGATATAGCCACACGCTGCTTCTGACCACCAGATAGCTTCACTCCACGTTCACCGATCTTCGTGTCATAACCTTCAGGTAAGTTCATTATAAATTCATGTGCATTAGCTGCTTTTGCAGCCGCAATCATCTCTTCATCAGTAGCCTCTGGATTACCCATAAGAATATTCGCTCGAACGGATTCACTAAAAAGAATATTATCTTGAAGAACCATACCGATGTTGTCTCTTAGAGAGCGCACTTTAAAATCACGGATATCTGTTCCGTCCAGCTTGATGCTTCCTTCTGAAACGTCGTAAAAGCGCGGGATCAAGCTGATCAACGAAGATTTACCGCCTCCGCTCATCCCCACTAGAGCAATCGTTTCACCTGCTGCCACCGATAAGGAAACATTATGTAGTACGTCAGCTTCTTCCTCGTTATAAGTGAACGATACATTCTCGAAATCAAGCTTCCCTTTTACGGATTCTAAGGGCTTGGCATGTGGAGAATCTTCAATATCATAGGACTCATCTAAAAACTCAAACATCCGGTCCATAGACGCGATCGATTGTGTCAGTGTTGTAGATGAATTCACTAGTCGTCTCAGTGGGTTATATAGTCTATCCATATACGCAACAAATGCAACTAGCGCACCGATCGTAATGTTTCCTTGAATACCTTGATACGCAGCAAATCCAATGACAAGAAGCGGTGCAATATCTGTTACGGTATTTACGACCGAGAATGTTTTCGCGTTCCATTTTGTATGATCCATTGCACGGTCTAAGAAGTTGCGGTTTCGTTTATCAAACTGTACCTGCTCATGATCTTCGAGTGCAAAACTTCGAATCACTGACATACCTTGAACACGTTCATGCAGGTGGCCTTGTACTTCAGCTAGAGCTTGTGAACGATCTTTCGTTAGTTGACGAAGTCTGGCATAAAAGAATTTTACCGAGAAACCGTAGACCGGCAGCATGGATAGGGCAACGACAGTCAGCCAGAAATCCATAGAGAACATGATGGCAGCGGCAATAATAATCGTGGCCATATCTAGCCATACATTCATTAGACCAGTAATGACAAACGTTTTTGTTTGCTCAACATCATGGATGACTCTCGAAATTACTTCACCCGATTTGTTGTTCGAATAAAAACGGAGGCTCAAGCGCTGTATATGGTCAAACATCTTATCACGAATGTCATATAAAACCTTTGTTCCTACCCATTGGGCATAATACTGCCTCCAATACTCGATCGGCGGACGAAGCACTACAAATATGAGAGCTGCCCCACCCATGAGCCAGTAAAGTTTGTTCAACTTTTCATCTATCGGCAATGAGACCTGAATGATGTCATCTACAACATATTTTAAAATTAGAGGCGTTAATAACGGAATACCAAACTTAGCTAAACCGATTACGATCGTCCAGAAAATTTGCCACTTGTACGGCTTTACGAATATCAAATAACGTTTAATACTATCCATTTAATTTCACCATTCTTTCCTTCATAAAAAGAAAACTTGGCAAGCGCCAAGTTAACCAAAGATAAAAAAAGGATAACCTGTTGACTCTTCAACAGGTTTTCCTTTTTATCGGAATTCTAAATATCTTTCATACCATTGTTCCACAAATCCAGGTTCGAACGGTCCCTTTTTTTGTGTGACCATCAAGATTAGTTCTTGAAGGTTCTTCTTTATGATCGTATCAAGCTGACTCGGATACCTCATCATTCTTTTGTGCAGCTCATATTCATCTTCATCCAATAAGATATAAGTTCCGTCTGGAAATACTTTTATATCAAGATCATAATCAATATACTTCAAGGCTTCTTTGTCCCACATGAATGGTGAGCCTAGGTTGCAGTAGTAATAAATCCCGTCTTCTCGTATCATTCCGATCACGTTAAACCATTGCTTCGCGTTAAAATAGCAAATGGCCGGTTCCCTAGTGCGCCATTGACGTCCGTCAGATTCAGTAACAAGAATCCGGTCGTTACCGCAAATCACCTGACTAGGAGTCCCTTTCAAAATAACCGTATCTTCCCAATTTCTATGAAGATAACCGTTATGCTTATAGCTTTGAATATTGATTATACTTCCGGTTGCAGGAAAACTCATCTCTCTCTCCTTTCTGCCCGAGTTCCGGAAGCTAATGTTACCTATTGAATTGTTAATTCTCCTTCCTCTTTAACCAATTGTCGGTAATTCACCAGCTCCATTAATAAACCTCGTTCTTCATTTTTTTCAATGTTTTGATTCCCGATCATTACTTTCTTTCATTACACACGCTTTTTTTCTCTTCTTTATTATATCGTTTTAAGAATAGTTTGGAAATGTACTTGTCCCTGTTTTTTTCATAAAAGCGCCTTTTTTCAAATAATTCCACTCGTCACTAGTATTCCCATCGGTCTTGTTTAGAAAACGTATGTACTTCATGTGAATGTTAGATAAAAAAATGAAGACAAACCAAAAAATGCTCCCTAGTGATTAGGGAGCATTCCTGGATAGAGGTTATTTTTGTTGTTGGTTTTTACCTTGTTGAGACTGTTGGTTTTGTTGGCGAACTTCTTGAGCGTTAGTTTCGCTAGCAAATTCAGTCCCGTAAGATTGACCAGCTTGTTGTTGTTGAGCGTTTTGTTGCTTTTGACGAGCTTGTTGTTGTTGTTGTTTTTGTTGTTTGTCCATGTTTTTCACCTCCACGAAATATAATTTACCCGGGGCCATGCTTTTTTATAAGTACTTTTTTTATTAGATATTTCCAGTATTAAAACATTGGGATATAGGGGATAAATGAAACCATAACGAATTCTTGATAAAGGAGGAACGACTCATGTATGTAGGACGAGATATGACAGAATTAAGTATGACGAGTAAGACCGATTGGAAGGATGCAGAGCTCGCTTATTTTCACCACTCCTTGCAGCAGGTAGCTCCTTATTTAAACGAAGAGGGCACAAGCCTGCACCGCGAGATCATTAAAGAGATCGAAGCAAGAGGCGGTATGAAACGGGATGAAGCCGATTGGACGCATGGGACTGAGGTTAAGTACGATTGATTTCCTGATTGACTGGGAATCGCTCATAAACCCTGGGAATCGCTCATAAACCCTGGGAATCGCCCGTCCAGCGTGCTTAACAGCCGCTGGACGAGCAACAAAAACAAGCCCCTGCACTCAGCAGGGGCTTGTTTTCTTTCAAAGAAGTACTAAAAATTACTATAAGACTGTCCGCCATCTACATTCAGCGTACTTCCAACGATCCATGATGCCTTTTTGGAAGCTAAAAACACCACAACGTTGGATACTTCTTCTACTGTCCCGAATCGTCCGGCAGAAATATGTTCTTCCACAAACGAATTGATTTTATCTGGATCTTGTTCCAATCTTTTTTTCCAATTTCCTGTTTCATGCAAGATCGAGCCAGGGGCAACGCCGTTTACTCGAATTCCCTTCTTGATCATCTCATCACCAAATGACTTTGTGAAGGAAATCATCGCGGCCTTGCTCGCATTGTAAGTGGGCTTACCACCCGATTCGCGGCCAAAAATAGAGGAAATATTAATAATAGCACCGCCGTCAGATTTCCCGCTCATCATCGCTGCCGCTCTCTTACTCAGATCGACTGCTGATAAAAAATTCAAATGCATGGCTTCCTCAAACTGCTCCATACTTGTCTCCATAACAGAAGAACCATTGCTCCCACCTGCATTGTTAACCAAGACATCTATTGTTCCAAACTTCGTAACGAAATCATCCATCACTCGTTCACGATCCTCAGCAATCGTTACATCACCTTGGAAAATTTCGATCCCTTCTTTTTGAGCAGCTTTGAGATCAGCCAAGTTACGACCGACGATCCCCACTTTTGCACCTTCTTCTAAAAAGGCATGGGCGATACCTTGACCGATCCCTTTAGATCCACCTGTAACAAGCACAACTTTACCTTCAAGATCTAAATTCATACGATTAACGCCTCCTTTATGAGCAGAATGATTTTTTGATGTGAGACAGGAAATGGATAATTTTCAAGTTCATCTACACGGACCCATTTCCAATCAGCAGGCAGCTGTTCCAAATCATCTTCACTTTCAATTTTTCCCTGCCATATTTGAATCTCCCATTTTAAGTGAGAAAACACATGCTCAATGTATCCTGCTTTTTCCTCTACAACCGCTCCAAAATCCGTCTGTTCTTGTACATATCCAACCAATGCCTCAACCTCTGCATCTTTGTGCTCCCCAACATACTCGGTGTTCGGAAATTCCCACATGTTAGCAAGCAATCCTTCAGATGGTCTTTTGTGAATGAGAATTTCCCCATCATGATTTAACAAAACACCTGCAGTCATCTTCGCTTTACGAACTTTTGTTTTTCCTAACTTTACAGGAAGTTCAGCTTGTCTTCCACTCTCAAACCCTCTGCATAATTCTCGCATCGGACATAATAAGCAAGCTGGTGATTTCGGCGTGCATATTAGTGCACCTAGCTCCATTAATGCTTGATTAAAAGAAGATGGATCTTCGTGTGAGATCAGCTCCCTTACTGCTTTTTCAAAAAGTACACGCGTTTTTGGTTTGCTGATATCTTCTTCGATCAATAGAATTCTGGATAAAACACGCATAACATTACCATCCACGGCTGGTTCTGGAATACCGTAAGCGATGCTAAGGACCGCTCCTGCTGTATAAGGGCCAACTCCCTTTAATCCAGCGATCTCTTTTGGCGTATTCGGTACTTTTCCTCCATAAGATTCGCATACTTCTTTTACTGCGGTTTGTAAGTTTCGAACTCGGGAATAATAACCTAGACCCTCCCATGCTTTTAAGACTTTTTCTTCATCCGCGTAAGCGAGGTCTTGCAGCGTTGGGAACAGTTGAGTAAATCGTTCAAAATAAGGAATGACCGTGTCTACTCTTGTTTGTTGAAGCATAATCTCAGAGACCCAGACACGGTAAGGGTCTTGATTTTCTCGCCAAGGCAATGTTCGTTTGTTCTCGTTATACCAAGTTAACAAATGGTCTTGAAATTGTTTCACATATGAATCATTGAGGGAAGTGTTTAGCTTTTCAAACGCCCAGCAATGGATTTTTTCTAACCCTCCTGTTACACATTCGTCAAGGATTGAAAAAACAGGATGCTGAAGAGATGTTCGATTTTTTTTAATCGTATCATATGTTGCTTGATCGTTAACTTGGAAACATTCAACATATAATGAAGGCTGATCTGCCGCTCTGTACCATTGAATATCAGAAGCACCACTAGCTTTAAGCTCATTGATAACAGAATCCATTTGAGACTCATACAATTGAATGAAATCTGGACTTACTTTATACTCCATAAAAACCGTTAACATATTCTTTTCACTCCATTCCTACATAGGAGGTGATCGCCTTGGATACAGGCACACATATTGTGATGGGGCTCGGGTTAGGTGGTTTAGCGATGCTGGACCCTGCAATTGCAAATGATCCAGTAACCTCCCAAGCTATTCTTGCTGGGACTTTGATTGGTTCCCAAGCACCCGACTTTGACACAGTACTCAAACTAAAAAATAATGCGGTATACATCCGCAATCACAGAGGACTCACACATTCATTGCCAGCACTCGTAATATGGCCACTGCTTTTATTTGGGGCTATCTCATTATTTGTTCCAGAAGCCGATAACGGAAAGCTTTTATTATGGACAGCGATTGCCGTTTTCCTTCATGTTTTCGTTGATATCTTTAATGCTTACGGCACACAAGCTCTATACCCGGTTTCAAAGAAATGGATCGCGCTTGGTGTTATCAGTATCTTTGATCCCTTTATCTTTTTCTTGCATATCGGAGGCTTGCTACTCTGGTATATAGGTGTTGATCCCGGATACACGTTTCTAACGGTTTACAGCATACTCGTTGTTTATTACATCATTCGGATTATATCCAGACAGCGTGTGAACAAGATCGTGCTGAAAAAGATTCCAGAAGCGGAAGAAATCTATGCCAGCCCGACCATTCGTTGGGGACAGTACCATCTAGCCATTAAATCGAAACACGAATTTTTCGTAGCCGGTTTAAAAAATGGAAAAGTAACGGTTTGGGATACTTTCGATCGTCTTGCTGTTCCAAAAACAAAATTGATTGAAGCTGCGAAAAAGGACAAAAATATATCTGCTTTTCTTTCGTTCTCCCCAGTACACCGATGGGAAGTCGAAAAGAACGATCACGGACACCTCGTTCAATTTATTGATCTTAGGTATAGAAGTAAAGGACACTACCCTTTTGTCGCGATGGTACAGCTAGATGAGAACTTGAACATCATTACTTCCTTTACAGGATGGGTGTATTCTGAAGACCGTCTGAAAAAGAAGATGGAGTTCTCACCGCTCGACCTTATCAACAATAATGAATAGGAAGAAGACGGGCTTATTGAATAGGCCCGTCTTTTTTTACGAATCGCTGAAATTTAGGATTGTTTGAAAAATACTCGTGAAGCTTATGACCATAAGAAGTAATCAGCTGTGTTACCATCTTCTCGGTAACCTCTTGTCCTTCATATTCCCATCCCGCTTTCGCTCGAGTAGACTCAAAATCTTCCCATAATCCTTCCACCCATTCCCTAGCTTCTTGATTTGTAAGGGCTGGGTTCTTTTTTTGCAGTAGTTTCGCCAATCTGTCAAAACGCTCTTCCATTATTCTCCCTCCTTATCCAATTTTTAAAGAAACCCCCGTCACATAAAGGGTTCTCTCACGTTTCATACTAGTTGAGAACCGATAACAAGGAGGTAATCACATGCGTAACAAATCAAAAAACTTCCCTAATCGGATCTCCTTCTCAGGTGAGCCGAGATCAAAAGAAGAATTCTCTTCTAAACGGCCAGATGGATCCATTCGTGACCATCCGCAGGAACGAATGTTTTTATCCAATCAACACCGAGATGATCAGTAACTCTTGCGGTTATGAATTTCATTCTGGGGGGTGAATCAGTTGAACAAGAAAGACTACTTCTCATCAACGCGATTTAACGGTAAATATTCTGACCCCTTTCACTCACCGCGTGCCAATTCGAAGCATGCGTACAATCAAGTGAACGGGGAAACCCAGCAAGCATTAAATAACTATGTGCTTGAAATTCAAACACGTAAGCGTTCATAGTGACGAATAAAGGAGCGGTCCTGTACCGCTTCTTTATTTTGTTTATTATGTTTATAGCCTTTGTTGATTTCTGTTTTGAAGTTAATATCTTTTAGTGTTTACAATGCTTCTCTGACTAGTTGATTAGAGTGTAAGGTGCGAGACTCCTGGGGGATCAGCGGGACAGGTGAGACACCTAAGGTCGCAAAGCGACGAGGTGGCTCACCGCACGCCCCCCCTGAAAGGGAGCACCTGAAACGGAGATCAACCACTTCCATAAACATCATTGTAAATACTTATACTTTTTATTCTAGAACTGAAATCGGCAAAGCTTCGAGTGCACTTTGTTTATTTTTGTAACCCCAGGCAAAAATACCATTTAAGTACAGCACTGAAAACGTCGACCCCGGGTCTCCTTGAATTCCGTACTCTTTTCCGCTTTCGATCATTGAAGGATCCATCAAGTAGCATTTGCCCATCGCGATCTTTCGTTCATAAACAGCGTACTCACTTACCATGCCCATTTGTTCTGCTTTTTGTGCCTTAGCTCGAAGGGAAGCAATTTCGCCTTTAATTTCAACTTCTGTCATCTCGCTGAATCTTTTTTCCATTTGATTACTTCCTTTCTTTTCTGTACCCTATATATGCTTAAGAACTAACTACATAGGAGTGATAATTTTGAATAAGACTGTCATTATTACAGGAGGCGGTTCTGGTTTAGGACTCGCACTAGCCCGTGAATATAATAAAACGTACAACGTATATCTCGTTGGCCGTAATGAGCAAAAATTAGAGCAAGCTGTTCAATCATTCGCTCACAGCGAAAACAAAGTATCGTATAAAGTTTGTGATGTTACCGATTACGCAAAAACCGAATCCATGCTTCAATCCATCTTCCAAAGTGAGAACGTTCACGCTTTGATCAACAATGCAGGTATGGGTGTATTTGAGCCGCTTGAAGACTTAACAAAAACAGATATAACAGAAATGCTCGAAACGAATGTTTACGGCACCATTTTTCCGACTAAGCTTGCCTTTAAGCTATTTAAAAAGCAAGGCTTCGGCAAAGTAATGAACATCATTTCCACAGCCGGCTTACGCGGAAAAGTAAATGAATCTGTTTATTGTGCTTCTAAATTTGCCGTTAGAGGATTTACAGAAAGTCTCGTAAAGGAATGGGATGGCACTCATATCTATCCAACAGCAGTTTATATGGGCGGAATGGATACCCCTTTCTGGGATGATTCCAATCATATTGCAGATCGCTCTCGATTAAAGTCTCCGGAGCAGGTTGCTGCCCTAATCGTTGAACAGGACGACAACAGACCTGAGATCTTTATAGATCGTTAAGTTCATCACCGCTAAGCAGTTCTGAAATAACTCCAGAATCGAAGCCTTTGCTGTATAGAAATTTCTTCATGCGTGACTCGTATTCAAAGCCACTATACTTTTTATATTTTTGATGAGCTTTGCGAGCATGCGCCAGCAAGGCTTCTTTTTCGTCTTCGGCAGATTGACTGATCTTCGCCTCTTGAAATGCCATTTCAATCACTTCCCACGAATAGCCTTTTTGCTGAAGCTGCTGAGCGATCCTCTGCTTCTGTTCTTTCTCAGAACGCTTCTTTCCGCTTGAAAATTGTTTTTGAATAAATGTAATACTCGCTTCTAGTTGCTCCTCATAACTGAACTGATCGAGAGCCTCTTCCGTATTACGTTCACTGATTCCTTTTTTCTTCAGCTCCTGCCGAATCATTCCTGGTCCTTTAAATGATGTGTTCATACGGCTTCTCACGAGTGATTTCGCAAAGGTTTGGTCATTCACAAAATCATACTCCGAAAGTTTTTGCAGAACTCGTTTGATCGTGGATTCAGGAACTTCTTTCTTTTCTAGATATACCTCTATCTCTTGAGCAGTTCGCATTCGAAAAGATAAATAATGAAGAGCTTTATTAAATGCTTTTCGATATTGATCTTCTTCAATGATGGATTCCCATTCTTCTTCATCGATCTCCATACCTTTTTGAAGAGAAAACTTTATTAAAACATCTGCGTCTACACTAAATGCAAATTCTTCTTTTGGCCCTTTTTGTATAAAAATATTAAATCGTTCGTCGTTTTTTTGCTGAGCAGAAATCCTTGTTATAACAGCCATCTACCCACCTTCTTTCACCAAATAGTGTACCATATCTTATGGATTTCGTGCTGTTTGAACAGCCTTCGAACTATCGAATAGTATCTGTATGAGAATGTTAACGGAAACAAGCACCTTACCTTTAGATGAAACACGGAAATTTAAGGAGCATCGGCGGTTAGAACTGATTTTCAGGTGTAAAAAGCGCAGGCACGGGTGCTTACGCGGCATTCTCAGGTGTAAATCGGTACATCACAGGTGGTTAACCCCACTTTACCGGTGAACGTGTAATAAAATATAAAAACACATACCGTAAAAAGCACACCTCCCTGACCTCCATGAACCCCATTCATCACATAAAAAAAGCACCCTCCCCGTTTGGAGAGAATGCTTTTTTAATGAAAGTGCAACCTGCACTTATAAAGGCTTATCAACAGCGTTTTGCATTTGCGCCATATTTATTTTCGAGCAATTCTGCAAAAAACTCTTTTTCAGTCGGAGGTGTGCGATCGGGATGATTCTCTTTTAGATGTTTCACATAAGCTTGGTAATCAGGCAGATTTGAGATTCCCTTTCCGATATATAAAAGGATTTGAAAGATATCTTTCACCCATTTCCAAGCGGCATGAAATGTCACGATACATCACCAAGCTTTGTTTGCACAAATGGCTCTTCAACTGTTTCTAAAGGCTTCTCACTCTTAACAGCTTTGTACCAGATGCGCATCGCATCAATCAGTACACCTAGAATAAGCAACATAAAGATCGCAGTTAAATAAGCGTTTAACGTATTGTTGAAGACTAGCTGTTTAGCAGCTTCCATGGAAGGTACAGTTGCCGGCAAGTTTCCGCTCGCAATTGCTTCCTTCATCACTTCTGCTTGCTTTAAGAAACCGATTTTCGGAACATCAGAAAAAATCTTTTGCCAAGCCGCATAGAACGTTACAATCATCAGCCAAGCAAGAGGAACCAACGTCACCCATACAAACTTTTTCTTACCCATCTTCAAAATAACAGTTGTTGCCACGATAAGGGCGATCGCCGCTAACATTTGGTTAACGATACCGAACAATGGCCATAGTGTATTGATGCCGCCTAACGGATCCGTTACACCGACGACTAAGAAATAACCCCAGCCTGCAACGACTAACGCACTCGTGAAATATACAGCTGGCATAGAATCTGTTTTTCGTAAAGGTTTGTAAATTTGTCCAAGAAGATCTTGAAGCATAAACCTACCTACCCGTGTACCAGCGTCAATAGTGGTCAATATGAATACAGCTTCAAATAATATCGCAAAATGGTACCAGAACGCCATCAACTGTGGTCCACCGATCACTTGCGAGAAAATTTGTGCGATCCCTACAGCTAATGACGGAGCACCACCTGTTCGAGAAAGGATCGATTCTTCGTCTACATTTTTAGCGAGTTCATTGATCTCATCCGCTGATACCGTGAATCCCCAAGAAGATATCGTTGTAGCAGCTGTCGCGACATCCGTTCCGATCGCAGCACCTGGAGAGTTGATCGCAAAATAGATTCCTGGAGTTAGAAGCGTTGCCGCTACCATCGCCATGATCGCGACAAAAGATTCTGTTAGCATTCCTGCGTAACCGATCATAGGAGCATGCTGCTCGTTCGCGATTAGTTTAGGTGATGTTCCTGATGAGATCAAAGCATGGAAACCAGAGATGGCTCCACAAGCAATCGTAATGAACAAGAATGGAAAAAGGTTTCCTGCGAATACAGGACCAGTTCCATCAATAAATTTAGTAAGTGCAGGCATTTGAATCTCAGGCATTACGATAAGAATACCGAGTGCCATCATTCCGATTACCCCTACTTTTAGGAATGTGCTGAGATAGTCTCTTGGTGCAAGAAGCATCCAAACAGGAAGAACGGATGCAAGAAAACCATAAACGATCAACATCCAAGCTAAAGTCTCACCATCAAATGTAAAAAGAGGTGCAAGTGTTGGAGAATCTGCAACCCATTGGCCGCTGACTAACGCAAAAATCAATAATACAAAACCAATAATGGACGCTTCCCCTACTCTACCCGGGCGAAGATAGCGCATATATACACCCATAAAAAGAGCGATGGGAATGGTCATGGCAATCGTGTATGTACCCCATGGGCTTGATTTAAGTGCGTTAACAACTACTAGTGCAAGAACGGCAATTAAAATAACCATAATAGCAAAAACACCGATAAGCGCTAGCATTCCACCAACTGGTCCTATTTCTTCTTTAGCAATCTGACCGATTGATTTACCTCTGCGTCTCATGGAAATAATTAAAATAACAAAATCTTGTACAGCACCGGCTAGAACTGCTCCGACAATAATCCAGATGGTACCAGGCAGATATCCCATCTGTGCCGCTAATGTTGGACCAACAAGTGGACCAGCACCCGCGATCGCTGCAAAATGGTGTCCATAGAGTACCCATTTGTTTGTCGGTACATAATCCTTACCATCTGCATATCTTTCTGCAGGTGTTGCATTGTTCTTATTAAGGCTGAAGATTTTTGTAGCAATAAATCGTGCATAAAAGCGATAAGCAATGGCATACGTACACAAGGAAGCAACAACAAACCAGATTGCATTGATCTTCTCGTCTCTTTGGAGCGCGATGATCGATAAGGCGATTCCCCCAGCTAAAGCAATCCCAATCCATAACAGCGCTTTCAAAAAGGGGTTCTTCTTTTTTGCTTGCACATTTCTTTGGAGCTCCATAAGCCTTCTTTCCTCCTCAATAGGGTAATATAATATGTACAAGATGAATTATAACAAATATTCATAATTTTTAAATAAATAAATTGGAAAGAGGTGGATTATCTTGAAAAGAATCTTAGTAACCGGAGGCACTGGCTTTGTAGGAGGATTTCTGACCAAACACCTTACATCGCTTGGAAATGAGGTCTTTATTCTGACAAGAAAAGATAAACAGTCAGAGGAAAAAGGCGTTCAATATGTGCAATGGATGGGAAGCAATGAACCTGACCTGCCTCCGATCGATGCAGTTGTAAATCTTGCTGGAGAATCCATAAATGGCAGATGGACCGATGAAAAGAAAAAGTCGATCTTAAACAGCCGTTTAAAAGTTACAGAAGAATTATTAAAGCTTGTTAAGAAGATGCCACAAAAGCCTTCTGTTTGGGTTAACGCTTCTGCCATTGGTTATTATGGAACTTCTGAAACCGAAGTTTTCACAGAGAGGTCATCCAAGCATGGCTCTGACTTTTTAGCTGAAGTCGTAAGAGCATGGGAAACGAAAGCATCAGAAGCAAAATCTCTCGGTATCAGAACGGTTTTTACACGATTCGGTCTGGTACTAGGTAAAGACGGTGGAGTACTTCCCCAGCTAAGCCTTCCCTATCGTTTTTTTGCAGGTGGTACGGTTGGTTCAGGCAAGCAGTGGGTTTCGTGGGTACACGTGGAAGACGTAGCAAAACTCATTACGGAAGCCATAGAGAATGATCAATATTCAGGACCTGTTAATGTAACTTCCCCGCACCCCGTAACAATGAAAGAATTCGGTCAAGCAACAGGTGACGCTATGCATCGCCCACACTGGCTGCCTGCACCTTCCATAGCTTTTAAGATCATGTTTGGAGAAATGAGTATGTTGATTCTAAAGGGACAGCAGGTACTTCCAGAAAAAGCGCAAAACATAGGCTATACGTTCTCCTATCCACAATTAAAGGGGGCTTTACATGATTTGTTACAATGATAATAAAAATAATTTATCAGGTGACACATTATGAAAACTTTAATTCAAAAAGCGAAAGTGTATCCAATTACGAGCAGTGAACTTCAGCAAGGCGACGTACTAGTTGAAAACGGCAAAATCATGGCTGTCGAAACGCATATTGAGCCAACAGCTGATATGAAGATCATCCAAGCTGAAAATCTGCATCTTCTTCCTGGATTCATTGATGTTCACACTCATCTAGGATTATATGATGAAGGAACAGGATGGGCTGGAAATGATGCTAATGAGACACACGAGGTGCTTACTCCTCATATTCGTGCGATCGATGGCTGTCATCCACTAGACATCGCCTTTAAGGATGCAGTCCGTTTTGGAGTGACGACTGCACACATCATGCCTGGAAGTGCAAATGTTATTGGTGGAACGACCTCTGTCATTAAAACGCACGGACACGATATTAGAAAAATGATCATAAAGGAAACGGCTGGTCTTAAAATCGCATTAGGTGAAAATCCAAAACGAATTCATAGTGGACGTCATAATGATTCCATCACTCGGATGGGCATTATGGGTATGCTGCGTGAAGCTTTTTATCAAGCAAAAGATTCAGCTTACCAAGATAATTTACGTGTTGCACCGATCGCAGCCGCATTAAACCGAGAGATTCCTGTTCGCATTCATGCTCACCGTGCAGATGATATTCTTTCTGCTATCCGTTTTGCTGAAGAATTCAACTTAGACTTTCGTATTGAACATTGTACAGAAGGTCATCTCATTGCGGACTCATTCAAAGATTTAAATTTAAAAGTTAGTGTTGGTCCAACACTAACGCGAAAGTCAAAGATTGAACTGAAGAACAAATCGTGGGAAACGTATCGCATACTATCGGAAAATAATGTTGAGGTTTCAATCACGACCGATCACCCTTACATTCCGATTCAATATTTAAACGTTTGCGCGGCAATTGCCGTTAGAGAAGGATTGAGTGAAAAAAAAGCGCTTGAAGGCATCACTATTGCTCCTGCTAAGAACCTTGGAATTGATGATCGAGTAGGCAGTATTGAGCCCGGAAAAGATGCCGATTTATCCCTCTGGACTGAGCATCCGTTCCACTTTTCTGCTACCCCAGTCATGACGATGATTGACGGAGAAATAATTTACAAAAAATCTACAAAATAACTATTTTCTTTTTTGAAAAAATGTCTTATTATACAAATAGAGCAACATGCGGATTAAGCGAATCCGGAACATTTTAAAGGTCGCTCCAGAATCAAATACAACATTATTTTCATAAATTAAATACTGAAGCAAGGGAAGGCAATTGGTGCGCCACCAGCTATGACTGGTCCTAGTGGGTTCGATTCCCACCCCGAATTAATTTTTATTCTTAATTCGAGGGTGGGGGATAACTCTGCCCTCTAGGAGGGATTAAATTGTTGAAAAAGCGTGATTTATCAGACAGTCATGTTCTTTACAATTTAATGGTGCACCCAGACGTCTTCCCTTTTGTGCGTCAAAAAGCTGCTTCATTCGAGGAATTTCTATTTCTAACGAAGCAAACGATCGAGGAAGAAGACCAAGGAAACATTATTTCCAGAACGATTTTGGATGAGTGGCATAATCCAATCGGCACCATTAATTTATTCGATGTCCAAGATGGCTATGGCTTTCTTGGCACGTGGATTGGTCAGCCTTACTTCGGAAAAGGGTATAATTCTTTAGCAAAAGAAGCTTTCTTTTCTGAATTATTCTATGAGAAAGATATCCACACAATCTTTATGCGTATTCGCAAAGTAAATATTCGTTCACAAAAAGCAGCTGAAAAGATTCCTTATGTGACGTTAGCCAACGAAACAAGAAAAGATGTTTATGATCAGTTAAACCAAGGACAGGATATCTATAACCTTTATCAGATTGAAAAAGATAACTACCTCATGCACATGCTTCGTACACAAACACAGTCTCTGGAAATTGTGGAAGAACAGTTAAAGGAAGCTTAATACAGGTAACTTGTACACTCACTCTGCGCATACTAATAAACATCACTTCCATTTGGAGTGATGTTTATTTTTTTGTAAGGAGGTAATGTCATGGAGAGTAAAAAACAACAAGCAAAAGAAAGAAATGACGATCTAACTAAAACTCAAGAGATTCTTTATAAAGAGGAATTAAAATCTGCAGAATCAACAGCAGAGACACAAGAGATGACAAACGAAGATAATTCCTAAAAGGAT
The DNA here is from genome assembly GCF_015903855.1 of Fictibacillus sp. 18YEL24. GTDB lineage: Bacteria > Bacillota > Bacilli > Bacillales > Fictibacillaceae > Fictibacillus > Fictibacillus phosphorivorans_C. Next base: position 235,021 of record NZ_JACZDT010000006.1, on the reverse strand, counting down.
GATTCTTCCTCTAATATTTAGCTAAAAAATGCACATTCTATAGTTGAGGACAAGTTCCTCAAATGCTTTTGATTTACGTTTCAAAACATCGTGATATCTTTAAGGAGGTATTTGTGTGGAAAAACGTAACCGAAAGTCCTCATTGCACAACAATGCTAAAGCTTCTCAAGCCAAAGGACTTGATGTCGAGTACTCAAGTGAATTGGCAGATCAAAACGATCTTGAAGCACAAGCACGTGCACAAGCCGCTGACCGACGTCAGAAAAATAGTCGTCGCTAAGTGCAAAAAGACCTGCTGGGATAGCAGGTCTTTTTTTAATATAGAAATCTTGATGCTCTACCTGTCTTGTGGATAAAGTTATCCACAGAGTTGTTAATAATGTTGATACATACAATTTTACTACATCTTAATGTGTGCAATTTTGTGCAAAACTTTTTAGTTATGCACATTTTCTGTGGAAAAACATGTGGATAGTGTGTATATTTCTGAATTTTTCAAGCTTTAAATATATTATTTCATTTCAATCGTTTTTATTATTTTAGCTGGATTCCCTCCAACTACTACATTTGCAGGAACGTTTTTAGTCACTACCGCTCCTGAAGCGACTACTGCATTATCCCCAATTTTTACACCTGGATTAATAATAGCTCCTCCACCAAGCCAAACGTTATTTCCGATATCGATAGGCTTTCCATACTCAGCACCAGAATTTCTTTCTACTGGATCTAACGGATGAGTAGCTGTATAAATATGAACACCTGGTGCTAACATGCAGTTATCACCAAAACGCACCTCACATACATCTAAAATGGTGCAGTCAAAGTTTGCATAAAAATTTTCCCCTACATGAATGTTGTATCCATAATCACATTTGAAGTTAGGCTCTATTCCAACATTTTGACCGGTTGAACCAAATAATTGTTTGATCAAGGAATTCCGTTTATCCCATTCCTCTTCTGTTGTCGCGTTGTATTCTCGGGTCAATTTTCTCGCTTGGATACGTTCGTTAACAAGCAGCTGATCATCCGCACGATACATTTCTCCATCGATCATTTTTTCTTTTTCCGTTTTCATGCAGCACCGTTCCTTTCAACTAACTATTTAAGAACTAATGTACATACAGCTTCAACTTGTGATGTTTGAGGAAACATATCCACAGGAGTGATCTGCTCTACCTTATAACCATTACTTATTAACATGTGGACATCTTTCGCTAATGTTGAAGGGTTACAAGAAACGTACACCATTTTTTTAGGTTTTGTTTTTATTATCGTTTCTAAGAAAACAGGATCACACCCTGTTCTCGGTGGATCTACGACTACTACGTCAGGTTGCCAGCCTTCTTTTACCCATTTCGGGAGAAGTTTTTCAGCTTTTCCTGTCTCATAATAAGCGTTTTTAATTTGGTGTTTCTCAGCATTCTTTCTTGCATCCATGATGGATTCTTTAATGATGTCCATCCCTCTTACTTCTTCTGCACCATTCGCAAGCCACATGCCGATCGTACCCGAACCGCAATAAGCATCAACGACCTTTTCATTACCAGTCAGATTGGCCTGTCTTTTTACTTCGTTATATAAGTTTACAGTCTGCTCAGGATTCAACTGGAAAAACGCACGTGCTGATAGCTCAAAACGAAGATCGCCAAGATGTTCAGTTATCGTATCTTTTCCGAATATACCCTCCGTCTGTTGACCAAATACGAGCGACGTTTTCTCTTCATTTACATTTTGAACAAAGGAAGTCACTTGAGGCAGTCTTTTCTTGATCTCTGCCACAAAAATTTCTTTTTTTGGCAGCTCATTCGTTGCAGTTACGATGACTAACTGAATTTCATCCGTACGGAAGGCTGTTCTAACTACAATGGTACGTATGCTGCCTGTTTGTTTTCTTTCGTCATATATAGGTAGATTCAGATCTCTAATGATCTGTTTAACTTTATTCGTGACAATATTCGTATCTTCATGTTGTACGAGACAGTGATCAATGTTGATCAACTTATGTGAGTTTGAGCTATAAAGCCCTGCGATTACAGTATCGTCGATCTTTCCAACTTGAAATTGAGACTTATTTCGATATGCCCAAGGCTCGTCCATTCCAATTGTATTTCTCACATTCAATTTATCTCTATGAATCTTTGTGTATCGCTCAAAAGCCTGCACAACGATATCTCGTTTTTCTCTTAGTTGAGCTGCATAAGACATATGCTGAATCTGACATCCGCCACATGTCTCATAGATTGGACAAGGTGGTGTTACTCTATCTTTGGACTTTTTAAATACTTTTTTTATCTTTGCTTCTGCTCGGTTTGGATAGACTTTTGTAATAATAACCGACATTTCTTCGCCTGGAATCCCTCCAGGAACAAAGACTACTTGTCTTTGATGAAATCCAATTCCTTCGCCATTAATGCCCAACCGTTTAATTAGAAGCGGAATTGTCTCACCTATCTTCATAATGGTATTATTATTTGGTTTCGTATTTTTCATAATATTATTCACTCGTTTCTTAGCTAAAAGTGGCTTTCCTTATTGTAGACGAAACTCGCATGTTCTACCAACTTCAAATTCAATCGGAAAATGATTTTATACAAAAACAATACTAAAGTCAGATTGTGTTGGATTTTTAAAATCTCTATAATAGCTTTAACGAAAGCGCTTTCGTAAACAGCACTTATATATTTTTAGTTTTTTTCGAAACCGCTTTCGATTTACTGTTTATATAAGGAGGATATTGCACAGTGAAAAAAATTTATGCTTTTGCTCTCTCTGCTTTATTAATGATGCCAAGCGGTGGGACCGCCTCTGCAGATGCCGATGTGGATAAAGAAGTACAAAAAAAGAAAGGCAAAGCGAAATGGTCTCTTACTTGGTCTGATGAATTTAACAAACCTCAAATTGACCCAAAAAAATGGACGTATGATATCGGTAACTGGATAAAAGATGAAGAGGGCAATCTTATTACGCCTGGTTGGGGAAACAATGAAAAACAATATTATACAAACTCAGATGAGAACTCATTTATTAAAGATGGTAAATTAATTATTCGTGCTAAAAAAGAGACCACAACGGATGATTCTGGTAACTATGATTATACATCCGCTAAGCTAAAAACAAAGGGACTATTTAGTCAAACGTATGGCCGTTATGAGGTTCGTGCAAAATCTCCTACAGGTAAAGGGTTATGGCCAGCGGTTTGGATGTTACCCGAAAAAGATCGATATGGTGGATGGGCGGCATCAGGTGAAATAGACATCATGGAAGCTTGGGGAAGTAAACCAAATAAAGTGGCTGGCACGCTCCATTATGGTGAGACTTGGCCAAACAATCGTTATACAGGAAAAGAATTTGAATTTCCTTTTAACGAGGGAATAAATACTTGGCACACATATGCCATCGAATGGGAACCTGGTGAGATCAGATGGTATGTAGATGGTAAACTGTATCAGACCCAAAATGAGTGGTATGCAAAAGGACCAAATAATCCGGTCAAGTACTCGTATCCAGCGCCATTCGATCAAAACTTTTATTTAATCATGAACCTAGCTGTTGGCGGTTGGTTTGATGGAGATCCCGATGAAACGACTACGTTCCCTCAACAGATGGAGATTGATTATGTTCGTGTATATGAGTTGAAAAACCGCGATTACCGAGATCCAGTGGAACCTACTCCAAAGCCTGTTGAACTGCCTGAAGATGCCAAACAACCTCTTGAAGATGGAAACCTCATTTATGACGGGAACTTTGAAAGACCATTTACTCGTATCGATCAAAGTGAAACACCTTTCGATACATCCTACTGGAACCTTGTTACTCTTCCTGAATTTGGTGGTGAGGCTTCTGTAGAAAAGGAAATGATCGATAACAAGAATTTTGCGGTGATCACTCCATACGTTCCTGGATCATTTTCACATTCTGTACAAGCCATTCAACTTCTTTCACTCGGCAAAAGCGGACGTTACAAAGTTAGCTTTGATGCAAAAGCTGCATCTGATCGACAAATGACTGTTAAAGTAGGCGGTGGCGCAGATCGTGGTTGGGGTAAATACTCGAATGAAGAAAATATCAAATTAGGCACTGCACTTTCAAGTTATTCCTTTACCTTCGATATGCTTGCCGACACAGATCTTGCGGCTCGATTAGAATTCAATCTAGGAAACAACGGAAGCGTTCCGGTTTGGATTGGTAACGTACGTGTTGAAGAAGTTACAAATGAACCGATTGATGAATCCGCCTCTAAGCCACCACTTCGCGATGGTAACCACATTTATAATGGAACATTTGATCAAGGTGCGATGGATCGATTAACGTATTGGAACTTTGTTTCCAAACACAAAAAAGATAGAGCTGTTGTTAGTGAGAAATCTCGTGAATTTCATGCTGATTTAAAGGGACACTCTTCTAAGAAAACAGATAAATACCTTGTTCAAAAAGGAATCCAATTGATCAAAGGAAATGAATACCTTTTAACTTTTAAAGGAAAAGCCGATAGAGCTCGATCCATTGAAATTGGTGTGTTAGATGAAAGCGGCAAACAGTTCTATGTAACACCAGCTAAAGTAACTCTAAACAAAAAGAGTGATTCGCACGAGGTAAGATTTATGTATGAAGGAGAAACGTCAGATTATAATAGCCAGTTAATCTTTTACTTAGGCGGCAATCCTGCTGATGTTTACTTAGATGACATTTTTCTAAAGAAACTAACCAATATTCCCGATTACAACGATGTAGAGATGAATCCATTGAAAAATGGAGATTTTCTTTCCGGCCTTTCATTTTGGAACCCCTATATTCATTACGATGCTAATGCTGTAATCATGAGTGAGGAAGGTAAAGCCAAGATTAACATCGATTCTGAAGGAAATGAGCCATGGAGCGTTCTTTTAGAACAAGGCAATTTAAAGCTAGTTGAGGGATTGAATTACGAACTACGTTTTTCGGTTTCCTCACAGATCGCTCGCAACATAGAAGTAACGTTAGAGAACGCACAATTTGAGCGTTATTTTGCAGAGAACGTTGAAATTGCTAATGAAGAAACTATTTACACATTCCAAATCACCCCTACAAAATCAGATACGATGTCCTTGAAGTTTCTTTTTGGTAAAAGTCCTTTATCACCACTAGGCAAACATGAAATATACCTCGATGACGTACAGCTATCTGTTTTAAAATAATCCTTGAACGCTTAAACCACTGTCTTCTCAAACATAGGTTTAAGCGTTTTTTTGTATGCTTTTTAATACAAAAAGAAACACCTTCGCAAAGTATGCAAAAGTGTTTTTAAGATTTAAATAATAATGGAGTTGGCACAGATTTCTTAAGCTGTAAGTCGTCTAAGCTTTTGAATGTGTAGCCTCTTTCTTGAAGAGCTTCAATTGTGCGTTCAAGTGCATCTGCATTGTCTTTAGAAACTGTATGCAAAAGCATGATACTGCCTGGGTGAATCTGCTTCATGATCTGGTTGTATGAATATTGCCAACCACGCTGTTTATTGGTTTCCCAATCTAAAAAGGCAAGAGACCAAAACACATGTGTATAACCTTCTTGTTTAGCGAGCATGATCGTTCTTTCGCTAAACACTCCTCTTGGAGGCCGAATATAATTCATATCGGTTTTTCCCGTTATTTCCGTATATCTGATCTTTACTTTTTCAAGCTCGTTTTTTAATCGTGCATCAGACACTTGGGTAAGGTCTGGATGGTAATAAGAATGATTCCCTACAATATGCCCTTCTTCAGCCATTCGTTTTATTAGGTGAGGGTGAGTCTTCATAAATTGTCCGGTTACAAAAAAGGCTGCAGGTACTTTCTTCCTTTTCAACACATCCAAAACATTGTCGGTATAACCGTTTTCGTATCCATTATCAAAGGTTAAATAGATATCTTTTTTGGCAGGATCTCCAATAAAAAGGCTATCGTATTTGTGGACGAGCTCCATATAATCTGTAACAGGAGGCTTTTCTTCCCCTTTTTTCTCAAAGTACCATTCTAGTCTTTGATTGGATACGCCTCTTTGAGCATAAATAACATGTGTTTGTGTGAAAAATATGATTGAAACCAATATTAGGCACAGGAGCCGATTGATTCTCATTAAACTTCCTCCTTCAAGCGACAACCTATACCTTTATTTTGTTGTAATTGTAGAAAACCATGCTAGGGATATAAAGGAAACGAGTCTAGTTGGTGATATCAAATGTCCCGGTGTGTGCGGAAATCCTAAGTTTTTATGATGAATCCAGAAGTTTTCTGCTTCAATCCACAAGTTTTGATGCCCAATCCTAAAGTTTTCTGCTTCAATCCACAAGTTTTGATGCCCAATCCTAAAGTTTTTGCGATTTATCCACGAGTCTACAGATATAGACAAATTTCGACATCCGAAACGCAAAAAAAAAAACCACAGTTCCCTATCAGAACTGTGGCTCACACATTCATTTTATTTAAATACGGGATCTTTAAACTGCTCTAACTTTTGTAGTGATGATTTCTCCACATGCTCATGAAGACTGTTTCCATGTGAATCCATCGTTACAACAGCTGTAAATCCATTAACGCGAATGTGCCACATCGCTTCTGGAACACCGAATTCCATCAGGTCGACACCTTCAACTTTTTCCATACACTCTGCGTAATATTGTGCAGCACCGCCGATAGCGTTCAAATAGACACCACCATGTTCTTTAAGAGCTGCTAATGTTTTTGGACCCATTCCACCTTTACCAATAACTGCCCGGATTCCGAACTTTTTCATAATATCACCTTGGTATGGTTCCTCACGAATACTTGTAGTCGGTCCTGCCGCTTTTACAACCCAGTTTCCTTCAGCGTCTTTTGCCATTACTGGTCCGCAGTGATAGATGATCTGACCGTTCAGATCGATTGGAGCAGGATTATCCATTAAATGTTTATGAATAGCATCTCGACCTGTATGCATCATCCCGTTGATCGTCACAACATCTCCGACTTTTAGCTCACGGATTTGCTCTTCGGTAATAGGAGCTTCAAGTGTGACACTTCTCGTCTTTTCTTCTTGCTGTTCAACAGCTGCAGCTGCTTCCTCTTCAGCTTTAGTGAAGTCCACTTCTTCGCCTTCTGTATACAACCAATCTTGAATTTCTCCCGTTTCAGCGTTAAGTTTTACCCCTAAACGACGATAAGCCCAGCAGTTATAAGCTACTGATACAAAGAAACTCGCTGGAATACGATTGATCACACCAACTTTACAGCCAAGTAATGTCGTTTCACCGCCAAAGCCCATCGTACCGATACCGAGCTTATTCGCGTTCTCCATCACATACTCTTCAAGTTTACGGAGATTTTCATTCGGATTAACGTCATCTACCGAACGGAATAGCATCTCTTTAGCTAGCTCGTACCCTGATGTACGGTCTCCCCCGATTCCAACACCGATAAAACCGGCACTGCAGCCTTGACCTTGAGCTTGATAGACAGAATGCATGATACATTTACGGATACCGTCTAAATCACGTCCCGCTCGTCCTAAGCCTTCTAACTCAGCAGGAAGGCTATATTGAATGTTTTTGTTCTCACAACCGCCGCCTTTTAAGATCAGCCGCGCATCGATATAATCTTCTTCCCACTGCTCAAATTTAATAACAGGCGTCCCGTCTCCTAGGTTGTCTCCACTGTTGTCTCCAGTGATCGAATCAACTGAATTCGGACGAAGCTTCGTATCTTTTGTTGCATCCGCAATCGCTTGACGAATCGCTTTTTTCATCTTAATCTGGTTCGCTCCTACAGGAACTTTGATTTTAAAAGTAGGAAGTCCCGTATCCTGACAGATTGGTGAAACATTTTCATCAGCTTTTAAAATATTATCCGTAATCGTATCTAAAGACATCGCAGCACGTGTTCCGGCGTTTTCCTTTAGCTTAGCTGCAAGAATGGCACGGCGAACGTCTTTTGGCAATTTCGTTGATGTTTCTACAATCAGCTTGTACATGCTTTCTTGAAATTTCTCCATCTCTTCACTACCCCTTTATGACTTGCTATTGTAAGCGTAATCAAAATTATTAATGAGTTCATTATAACAAAAAAAACCGCTTCTTTAATAAAGAAACGGTTTTCGAGCTTATTTTTCTTCCCAATCGTGACGGAACTGTTTGCACTTTTCTTCTAAGTCATCCAGCATTCCGATGATTCGGTCGATCTCTTCAATTCCTGCTGTTTCAGCATCTATAGAATCTAAAACATCAACTAATAAGTCAATACGATTTTTAATATATTCTTTTTGAGAGGATTTATCCTGAATAGAGTTACCCATGTTGATCTCTCCTTTCCATCCCTTCTACTTTAACAAGGTCAACCGATTTTGCCAACAGAATATTATCCTTTTTCTTTAATGTGGGTTCGGTTAAGATAGATACTGTCCATTTATGGTCGCAAAGGAGATGTATGATGGTGTTAAAAACCGAATTAAAAGCGATAACCCCAAAGAATGATCCGTGGGAAGCTTATTTAGATATGAGTGAACATAAAAAACTTCAGCTATCCAATATAGAGATAACGACAACCACATTGTGTAACATGCGTTGTGCCCACTGTGCTGTCGGATACACGCTTCAAACAAAAGATCCTGAACCTCTTCCGCTCGACCTTGTCATCAAACGTCTTGATGAGATTCCTCAATTAAGAGCTTTCAGTATTACTGGCGGTGAGCCGATGCTTTCCTTAAAATCAGTAAATAATTACGTTGTGCCACTATTAAAATACGCAAGAGAACGTGGTGCACGTACTCAGATCAACTCAAATTTAACTTTAGATTTAGCACGCTACGAAAAAATTATTCCGTATTTGGATGTGCTTCACATTTCCCATAACTGGGGAACGGTGGAGGAATTTTCTGATACAGGTTTTGCCATGATGGAAAAGAAGCCTTCTGTTGAACAACGTGAAGCTTATTTTACCCGCTTAGTTGAAAACGCACAAGCTTTAACAAAAGCTGGTGTGATGGTATCTGCTGAAACGATGTTAAATAAGAAGACGTTGCCCTACTTGGAAGAGATACATAAACATGTTCTTGAGATGGGCTGCCAGCGTCATGAGATTCACCCTATGTACCCGAGCGATTTCGCGAGTACTTTGGAAACAATCTCTCTACAGGAAATGCGTGAAAGTATTCATCATCTACTCGATATTCGTGATAAGAACACATGGATGCTATTTGGAACTCTTCCCTTCTATGCTTGCTCCGAAGACGAAGAGGACTTAAGGTTGATTAGAAGACTTCAAAGAGAAGAAAATGTTACAGTGCGTAATGACCCTGATGGAAGATCACGATTAAATATCAACTTATTTGATGGCAATATTATCGTGACAGACTTTGGAGATGCTCCTGCACTTGGAAATATAAAAGATACGAGCTTACCCGATGCTTATGAAGCATGGAATCAATCAGCGCTTGCTAAAGAACTAAGCTGCCATTGCCCTGCTGTTCAATGTTTAGGACCGAACGTACTTGTAAAACATTCTTATTATAAAGAAGTAGATTTTAAAAATAACACCTCGAAGCTTTAAAGCGTTAAAAAGTTATAAACTTTACAAAAGTAAGTTTAAACCGTATAATAGAAGGCAAATATAGACTGTAGAAAAAGCATCGTTTTTTCATATAGATTGAGGTGAATGATAATGGATTATAGCACGATGTGTCCGAAGTACGAAGTAGCCATGGATATTATCGGAAAAAAATGGACAGGACTCATCATTCGCGTTTTGATGGATGGCCCTAAGCGGTTCAAAGACATCAAATCCCAGATTCCCGAAATGAGTGATCGCATGCTTACGGAACGGATGAAGGAATTGGAGTCTGTGGGAATTGTGAAGCGTAACGTTTACCCAGAGACACCTGTGCGAATTGAGTATTCACTGACGGATAAAGGTAATTCTTTAAAAACAATCATCAATGCCATTCAAGACTGGAGCGAACAATGGGTGGATCATTGTTAAGTATAGCCTGATAGTGTTAATTTCCGTTTCAGGTGCTCGCTTTCCGGGGGGCGTGCGGTGAGCCTCTTAGCGCTTTGCGCTGTTAAGAGTCTCACCTGTCCCGCTGATCCCCCAGGAGTCTTGCACCTTACACTCCAATTAACTTTTCAATGAAGCTTTCTTGGAACTCAGCACCATCTTGGATATGACTTTAATACGCAAAAAAGAAGGACAGCTGATTAAGGAGCTGTCCTTTTTTACATATTGCTTGTATGAAAACTAAAAGATACATGGTCTTGAACGGGAATCCAAGCACCAATGCCTTGTTGTGTAACGTTTTGAATAACGATCTCTCTTTTACCGCCTTTTAAAACGATATACACTTCTCCGTAAGTAACTCGTCCTCTTTCATTAACCGCTGGGACATAACTATCTAAATATCCTACCTGTTTTGGTGATACATGGTATACGTTTGATTTCTTTGTACCTGCGCCAACAGCTGTCTGAAACGATAAAGGCAGCTTTGACTTTTCTGCTGCTGTGATGAGCATCATCTTTTGAACCGCTTCACTATTTGGAATTGATGCTGTAAGACCACCACTTACTTTTTTATGAGCCGTTTGGTTATAAGACAGTTTTGCAACTGCTTTTGCACCTCTGTTGTCTAAACGGTTCGTATTGATTTGTTGGTGTTCCCAGTTCACAGTCGTCTCTGTTGATTGATAAGACAATGGCCATTGACCTAAGTAGATTTTTGCACGGTACCAAAAAGCTACTTTCGATCCATTTATCGTTGACTCATTCAATAAACGAATTAAATCTGGATTTGTGATTGGAACGTCCGATGTTTTAAGCATAGCTTTCGCAAGCTTACTCGGTTCTAAGTAAGGAAGATCTTGAGCTGAGTTAGGATATGTGTTCTCTTTGGATATGCTAAGAACCGAACTCGGTATTTTTACATCTGCTTTTGGAGCAGCTTTTTCTATCTTTTCTGTTTGTTTTTGTTTTTGTTCTGGTTGTTGCTTTGTTTTTTCAGCTGCTAGTGCTGTATTGGATAACACAAAAAGCATGATAAATAACATAATAAAAATTCTCTTTTTCATAACATCCTCCTTTCCCCTATTTTTTTCTAACCGATAAAATTTATCCATGTTCCCTGCTTAGATCTCTCCGGATTTTGTTGGAAAATAAAAAACCCTAATTCTATAGTGAATCAGGGCACTCATTTGACAATAGAATTTCAAAACTTTCCGTGATATTTATACTGTCTTTTACAGATTGCACCATAGAACAGTTTTTTCGAGTTACGTTTAATGCTTTCTCGACCTTCTCTTCTGATAATTCTTTCCCTTTGATCAAAAAGTGAAGGTGAATGTCCGATACTCGGTTTGCCTCTTTTTCCACTCTGTTGATCTTTGCTTGAACAGTGATGTCATCATACTGCATTCTCATACGCTCTAATACTTTCCGAAGAACTCCACCACTGCATACAGCTATAGAAGAAACAAGAAGTTGAAATGGCCGATAACCATATTCAGCATTTCCACTTATCTCAAGTGTTCCATACTCTACATTCGCTTCAAATCCATTTTCAGTCATTTTAAATTCCAAGATTAATCATTCCTCTTCATAAAATTCCACTCAACTTTTTATGTTTTCCATTGTACAATGGTTTTAGTTTGTTTTGAAAAGGAGACGCTCATGCAGCTTTCTACGTATAAATTTTCAGTTCTAGTCAGCATTGTTTTTATATCAGGTTTTGCTCAAGGTATGCTGCTTCCTTTAATTGCAGTCATCTTTGAACAGGACGGTACATCTGCTTCATTAAACGGTTTCCACGCAACAGCACTTTATATAGGTATCTTGATCGCTTCTCCGTTTATTGAGAAGCCTCTTAGAAAATTTGGCTATAAACCACTCATATTAGCAGGACTTTTAGCTGTTGTACTCTGTTTTGCTATGTTTCCTGTTTGGAAAGTATTTTGGTTTTGGTTTGTATTACGGCTCTTGATCGGTATTGGTGATCATATGCTGCATTTCTCTACGCAAACTTGGATTACGACAAGCAGCCCAGAAAAAAAGAGAGGCAGAAATATCTCTATATATGGGATTGCGTTTGGAGCAGGATTTGGAATCGGACCTCTAATGACAAAGATGCTTGAAGTAAACGAAAACCTACCTTTCTGGCTTGCTGCCGGTCTTTGTTTTCTTTCTTTTCTTCTAATGACGACGATTCGAAACGAAAGACCTGAAACAGAATCTGCTCGAACTTCTGGTATAACAGCCATCGACCGTTATAAAGATGTTTTGAAGTTAGCTTGGGTATCCTTATTGCCACCATTTGGTTACGGCTTTTTAGAAGCGACTCTTCATGGGTCTTTTCCCGTTTTTGCACTTCGTAACGGAATCAGCTTGGATTGGGTAGCAGTTCTGCTGCCAGCCTTCGTATTAGGCAGCCTAATCTTCCAGTTGCCACTCGGCATTCTCAGCGACAAGTTGGGTAGGAAACCAATCTTAATTTTTTCTTTTGTTTCGGGTTTCTTCTCGTTCCTGGCAACATACTGGAGCATGAATAACTTTTGGCTTCTGATCAGTCTGTTCTTTATATCCGGAATGTTTGTTGGATCAATGTTTTCTCTTGGTATCGCATATATGAGTGACCTGCTTCCTAAATACCATCTTCCTGCAGGAAATATCTTAGCAGGTATCAGCTTTAGCATCGGAAGCATGTCTGGTCCTATGATCGGCGGAAGCTTCATAAGCTGGTTTGATGGAGGTGCTTTTGTGTTTGCGATCTGTGGTATGTTATTTGTCCTATGCTTACCGATTCTTTTTATCAAAAATAAACATGAGATCGCGATAAAGTCTAAAACCGCTTAGAAATAAAATTTTTCTTTTTATACCATATTAGTAAAGCAGGATTTTTGACTTTAGTTGTTCAACCTTTAAACTAGACATTAGATAAATTAAACTATCTTCAAAAACAAGGAGTAGATATTTTTATGATGAGATTACGTTCGGATATGCCAGAACTTAATGGTGCTACACAATGGATCAATGGTGAAGTTTCGAAAAGTGACTTGATCGGAAATAAACCAACGCTTATTCACTTTTGGTCTGTAAGCTGTGGACTATGTAAAGATGCGATGCCTAACATTAATCAATTTCGAGATGACTATAAAGACGAACTGAACGTGATTGCGGTTCATATGCCTCGTTCAGAAAAAGATTTGGATATCGAACAAATTAAAGAAGTAGCAGCAGAACACGATATTACACAGCCAATCTTTGTGGACAATGATCATGCTTTAACTGACGCGTTTGAAAACGAGTATGTGCCAGCTTATTATGTTTTTGATGCAGAAGGTAAGCTTCGTCATTACCAAGCTGGTGGAGATGGCATGAAGATGCTAACAAAGCGTGTTAACCGTGTACTAGGAAAAGAAACTAAGTAAGCAAACAAAAACCGGACAGCTGTAATCGCTGCCCGGTTTATTTTATAGTATTTGCTTTATTTTAATAATCGCTCGATCCATCGGAAGATCATCGCTAAAAACTTGTATAAAAATAGTCCTAGCATTGCTCCCATACCATTAAGAAAGATATCATCAATATCGAATATTCGTTTGAAATACTCATATTGAAGAACCTCAATAATGAAACTTGTACCAAAACCAAAAATGAAGATAAAACGCCAAGAATTAAACACTCGGTAAATTAAAGGCAGCAACAAACCAAATGGTACGAACAAGAGCACATTTCCGATGATATTCTTCAGGATGAGCCAATCATCCTCACTTCTCCACATCAGCCTTATGCTGTCAAACAAAACAAGATTAGCGGATCTACCATATACATACTCATTAAATGAAAAAAGAGTGGCTTTAATTAAGACTGCCATATATACGATAAAAACAAGTGTACCTAAAATGCTAAAGATGAATCTAACTTTTTTCATACTGCCTTTTCTCCTGCCTTTTAAAGAAGTTCCCATAAGTGCCTTTTTAGTGTAACATGCAAAGCTCTTAAGGAGATACAGGTAAAAGACACAAACTTTTCTCCGTTACCTATACACACTTCGCAGAATCCATTCAAAACATGTACTTCTTCTGTACTTTTTCACTGCCTTTCTTAACAAACAAAAAAGCCGCCCTGCTAAGAGGACAGCTTCATACTTGTTCGTATTTAGGTTAATGAAAGTCATTCTTTTTGTTCGAGGATTTACTTGTTTTGTGTTGACTATCATTTTTATTGTTCTTATTGCTGTGGGTCTGTTTGTTGCTTTTTCCCATATCAATAATACCTCCTTAACGACAAGGTATGTATAGTTTTTCCTAGGATTCAGCCTTTAACAAGCCCCTTTTCTTGGCAAAATCAATCTTAAACTTATGAAACGTGGCATTTAAGACGCCTCCAGATAATAAGACGATACCAGTGAGATAAAACCAAAGCATAAGAACAATGATCGCTCCAATACTTCCGTAAGTTGCAGAATAATTGCCAAAATGGTCAACATAAAAGGCGAAACCGAACGATACGATCTGCCAGAAGAATGTAGCAACTAGTGAACCGTACCAGATCTCACTATATTTCAGCTTTTTACATGGAGCTAAGTAATATAGAACAGATACAACAGTAGCGATGATGAGGAAACTAATCAACCACCGTAACACTCCCCAGATCTGCAGGAACTCATCACTTAAACCTAAATAGGAAAAGGCTGCGTTCCCAAGCATCTTTCCGAATACAGGGAAAACGAGTGCAACAACAAAAGCGAAAATAACGCCAAACGTTAAGAATATAGCCAATAACCTTGTTTTTATGAAGCTTCGGCATTCTTTAACTCCATATGCTTCATTTAAAGTCTTGATTACAGCATTAATCGCATTAGAAGCTGACCAAATCGTAGCTAGAATACCGATTGATAAAAGGCCACCACTTCTTCCTTCTAATACAGCAAGTAAATTTTCTCTAACAGAATCCATCGCCTCTGATGGTACGAAGTGCTCTAACAGGTCGAGCGCTTCTTTTGGTTCTATAAAAAAGGCGCCAAGCGTTAATAAGAAGATAAGAAAAGGGAACAGCGAAAGCAGAAAATAATAAGCAAGCTGTGCTGCAAGTCCTGTTACATCTCCTCTTTGAAAACCATGCATGAATTCAATTCCAAATGCTTTGGCTTTCATATGTTTGAGTATATGCCATAACGTCAAAGTTCCTCTCACCCCTTACTTATTTTTATACATTTCCCTTTATCTTTCCCCTTCCTTAGGGTGATAAAAACTTTTTTCAGGATAAGTTTATAATTTTTTATAATGGGTAACTTAAGAATAATTCCATATTACAACCTACAAAAAAAAGGAGGAATTTTAAATGAGTTTATTATGGGCACTTATAATTGGAGGAATCATCGGTTGGTTAGCAGGTCTTTTAACAGGGCGTGACGTACCAGGCGGAATCATCGGTAACATCATCGCAGGTTTTGTTGGTGCATGGTTAGGTGGATTATTATTAGGTGATTGGGGACCAATGGTAGCAGGATTTGCAATCGTTCCAGCTATTATCGGTGCAGTTGTAGTAGTACTTATCGTAAGCTGGATCATGCGCAGTATGCGTAGCCGTGCTTAATAAGATTTACTAAAACATAATCTTTTTCGAAAAGAAAAGCTGGCTAAGGTCGATCATCATATGATCTTCCTTAGCCAGCTTTTTGCTTTGTTACAATAGTTATTAGGTTTTTTGAAATTGCATAAAGATCTTGGTTCTTCTATTCGTGTTGATTATTTTATTTGTTCTCAAAATTTATAGATCGCTGGTAGGAATTTATGCTCGCTTACGATTACCGTCTGCTTATTTAAAATCTCTTTTTAAACACATAGCTCGGCATCTCATAATTCATCTTATCTGTATAAAAACGATGAGCGTCTAAACGGTTCACATTCGAACTTAACGCAACACAGTTACAGTTATTTTGAAGAGCAAAAGATTCCAAAAATGCTAGAAGTTCCTCACCATATCCTTTTGATCGTTCGTTGGAATCAGTGATCAGATCGTACAAATAAATATGCTTGCCGTCATAAAGATTGGTCAGCATAGCGAAACCTGCCAAAGCCACGATTTTCCCTTCATGAATATTGGCAAACAGCGTGTAGCCTTCTTTCTCCATCTGTAAAAAAAGTTCATAAAAAAGGTCTTCTGAAAGATGTGTACGAAGCTGATTTATAACCGGAAAAGCATCACGCACTTCTTGTTCTAATGATAATTGACGAATTTCACCCATCCGATATCCTCCTGATTATAACGATTCTCTATTTTTTATTTCTACTAAGAGTCTCTCACAGCCGATTGTCACAAGATCATATACTTCTTGGAAATTACCTGTAAAGTACGGATCTGGAACATCCTCTTTTTCAACCTCAGGTACAAAGTCCATTAGTCTTGCGATCATACCTGTTTGGGTTTGCCCCGCCATCCTATGCATGTTACCGATATTCTCAGCATCCATACCAATGATATAATCGTAATCTGTTAAATCTTTGGTTTTAACTTGGCGCGCTTTTTGACCTTCATAGGAAATTCGGTTTTCTCTCAAGATATTCCTAGTTCCCTCATGAGGCGGTTCTCCTGCATGCCAGTTTCCTGTTCCAGCAGAATCAATTGTAATAATTTCAGATAATCCTTCTCGTTTTACGAGATCTCGAAAAATCGCCTCCGCCATAGGAGATCGACATATGTTTCCTAAGCATACAAAGAGTACTTTAATCATGAATCATACCCCTTTCGTCTTCCTTTTAAAGGTATAACAATTTCATCCAATAATAAAGGGGAAATATACACAAAAAATAAAACCAGGTTGATTCCCGGTTTTATTTGTTCTGTTAACTATGTTGTTGAATGTCAGAAATAACTTTTTTAGCATGCAGTCTTTAAAAGCTGAACGCCACGCGGAAAGCGAGCTCCTGCAACGACAAGAAAACACCTTCGAATCTGAACAAAAATACCATCTTAGAAGTATTACAATAAGAGGATTCTTGATTTCTCATCACTGATTAGTTGATTGGAGTGGAAGGTGCGAGACTCTCGGCTAGGACAGGCGGGCGGGTAAGACACTTAAAAGTGAAACGTACAAATGTGGCTCACCGCCTGCCCCGCGGAAAGCGAGCACCTGGAACGGAAATAAACTACTTTCAAAAGCAACAAAGAAACACTAAAATATATTCATTTAAGTTAAGCCAGATAAGCCTCTCGAACGGACTCATTTGTAATGAGCTCATTCCCTTGACCAGCCATCACAATCTCTCCAGTCTGAAGTACATATCCTCGATTTGCAATTTGAAGAGCCTGAAACGCGTTTTGTTCAACGAGAAGAATCGTCATTCCTTCTTTATTAAGGTCACTAATAATATCAAAAATTTGTTCTACGATAACAGGAGCTAATCCCATTGAAGGTTCATCAAGCAACAATAGACGCGGCTTTGACATAAGGGCACGACCCATAGCGAGCATCTGCTGCTCACCGCCACTCATCGTACCTCCTTTTTGAGTCAATCGTTCTCTTAACCTTGGAAAATAGTCGAAGACCTGTTCCATACGTTCCTTGATGACCTTTTTATCTTTTACAATAAAAGCACCCATCTCTAAGTTTTCTTTTACCGTTAGTCTTGGAAAAATCCTTCTTCCTTCAGGAACGTGTGCAATACCCGTTTGAGCAGTAATATGGGCAGGTTGTTTCGAGATGTCTTTTCCTTCATAGATAACAGAACCTGTTTTCGGGAGAACCTGTCCGCTGATCGTTTTTAAAGTCGTTGATTTCCCCGCTCCGTTCGATCCGATCAATGTAACGATTTCCCCTTTTTCTACAGAAATGCTGATACCTTTTAGCGCATGGATACCACCGTAATATGTGTTAATATCTTTTAATTGCAGAATACTCATCGTTCTCCTCCTTACGCTGGTGTTACGGCACTTTTTCCAAGATAAGCTTCAATCACTTTTACATCATTACGGATTTCAGCAGGCTTTCCTTCAGCGATCTTTTCGCCATGATCCAAAACAAAGATCTGTTCAGATATCTCCATGACTAGCTTCATATCATGTTCGATCAAAACGATCGTTACATCTAAGTCCTCTCTCATTCGATGGATAAACTCCGTTAACTCACGCGTTTCTCTCGGATTCATCCCTGCTGCTGGTTCATCTAGCAACAAAAGTTTAGGTTTTGTAGCCAGTGCACGCGCGATCTCAAGCCTGCGTTGAGCTCCATAAGATAGATTCTGTGCATCTTCGTTCAGATGTTTAGCAAGGCCGACATATTCTAGCCAATGGTAAGCTTCTTCTTTCGCCAGCTGTTCTTCTTCTCTTACTTTTTTTGTTTGAAACAAAGTACCGACAATTCCCGCTTTCAGCTGTTTATGCAAACCTACCATTACATTTTCAAGAACGGTAATGTTTGAAAAAAGACGGATGTTTTGGAACGTACGAGCAATTCCGTGCCGGGAAATCTCGTGTGGCTTCAACCCTACTAAAGAAGTTGATCCGAGTTGCACATTCCCATTGTCAGGCTGGTATACCCCTGTGATCAGGTTAAAAAAGGTAGTCTTGCCTGCTCCGTTCGGTCCGATTACAGCAGTTATCGAACCTTTTTCCACTGCCATATCCACTGAATTAACGGCAACAAGTCCGCCAAACTGTTTTGTAAGATTACTAACTGTTAATATGGACATCTTTATACCGCCTCCTATGCCTGAAACCCTTTGTCAGGTTCAACCGTAATCTTTTCTTTTCTGTGCTTCTTCGATCCTTCTTTAAGAGACTCTTCATCAAACACAGGATTTTTAGATGGTATTAACCCTTGAGGGCGATAGATGGCAAATATGATTAAAATCGCGCCAAAGATAAAGCGTTGCATTTTTGCAGGAGCGAGTGCTTCTGGAAAGCTGATCACACCGTCGAGACTCAACTGATTTAAATAATTTGTTACCTCTGTCAGTACCTGTAGATTTAGAATAGTAATGACTGCTGCACCGAGGATTACACCTGGCACACTGCCCATGCCTCCTAAGATAACCATTACTAGGATAGTGATAGATTCTAGTAGTGTAAAACTTGTCGGATCAACGAATGTTTGTTTCGCTGCAAAAACAACCCCCATCATTCCTGAAAAAGAAGCTCCGATTGCGAATGCTAAAAGCTTCGTACGCACAAGGTGAATACCCATCGATTGTGCAGCGATCTCATTTTCTCTAACTGCTTTCCAAGACCTTCCTATTTTTGAGAACTCAAATCTTCTAACAGCTAGAATGACAAGAAACAAGATAGCAAGAACAATAAAGTAGAATTGATTCGGATATACAAACTGATAACCGAAGATCTCTGGAGGCTTAACTGAAGCTAACCCCATCGCTCCATTCGTAATATTCACCGGCTTATCAAGGTTATTGAATACAATTCTAATGATCTCACCGAAACCAAGCGTAACGATCGCTAGGTAGTCTCCTTTTACACGAAGTACAGGAATACCTAATAAGACACCGAAAAGTGCAGCTACAAAGCATCCGATTAAAATAAAGATCCAAAAGCTTTCACCCGATAACGGGAACGTTCCGAACGGCATAAAGTTAGCAGCTTGTCCTGTTGCAAAGATCCCATACGTATACGCCCCGATCGCAAAGAATGCGACGAATCCGAGGTCTAATAAGCCTGCTAAACCAACTACGATATTAAGTCCCAATGCCATCGCTACATAGATACCTACAACTGTAGCCACTTCCATGTAAGATTGATAACCTGGTCCAGTGCTTGATACAAAAGGTATTACGCCGATGAGAACGACCCCTGCGATCAACCATTTTAGACGGTCTGGCAGCTCTGTATAGTACAGAAGCAATAACGAGAACAACAGCAGCAGAAAAGCTGTGACAGATGCTTGAGCAAGATATAGGCTCAACGAGGTAATCAGGACATAAAGGACGAGCAGAATAATTTGTGCCAGCTTATTGCCTTTTAATTTACTTGTCAGCTTATTCATCGCTCTTCACCTACACTTTCTCAGTAACTGCTTTGCCAAACAGTCCTTCTGGTTTGAAAATCAATACGACGATTAAAATGGCAAACGCAAATACATCTTTATACTCTGCACCAAAGATACCACCCGTTAATAGCTGGAGATTGGCAGCAGCAAACATTTCTAGAATTCCTAACATGAGTCCACCTGCCATAGCACCACGGATATTTCCGATGCCTCCGAGTACTGCAGCCGTAAATGCTTTCAATCCTAGAATAAAACCGATATAAGGATCGATCGTTCCATATTGCACAGCAAACAGTACACCCGTTGCTCCACCTAGAGCTGATCCGATAAAAAAGGTCAACGAAATCACTCTATTCACATTGATCGACATAAGCGAAGCTGTTTCACGATCTTGAGCCACTGCTCTCATCGCCATGCCCCACTTCGTTTTATTGACGAAAAAGTCCAGTCCAATCATCATGATCACTACTGCAATAATCAGGATCAATGTAGACGTTTTAAAGAAAGCATCACTGAACGAAGAGGAGATGCTAGAAAATTTAATGGAAAACTGCTCATTAAACATGGATGGACCAGTTAAGATATAATTTCCTCTTTTGTATTCTGTAATAAAACGAACGAGATCCTGCAGCAAGAACGATACACCGATCGCTGAGATCAACGTGATCAGTTTAGGTGAATTTCGGAGCGGTCTGTATGCCATACGCTCTATTCCAACCCCCATGAAACCGGTTAAGATCGACGTAACAACCAAAACAAGAATCAAAGCAAGAATGGCAGGCATCGCTGCCAACCAGCCCATTCCTGTCATAAGAATCAGCATTGCAACGCCAATAAAAGCTCCGGTCATAAAAATCTCACCGTGGGCGAAATTAATGAGCTCTAATATTCCATAAACCATCGTATAACCGAGTGCAATAACGGCGTAAATCGCACCAAGAGCGATTCCATCTACAAGAACTTGTGGCAGACTTTGTAAAATTTCAGCTAACATAAATATTCCTCTCTTTCACGTCTGGGGAGTATGTAAAAAAGAAGAGGGACATGGCCGTTGGGGTCATTCCCTCTCTTGTAAACATAAGTTTACTTACTGATTTCGCCTTCTTGAACGCCTGGATATTTAGCTTCACTGAACTTGTAGATGTAGACTTTTGCAAACTTGTTATCACCGATATCATCAAACCCGACTTTTGTTACAACACCTTGGAAATCTTGAATCTTTCGGATTTCTTCTGCTACTTTTTCACGTGCTGGAAGATCTCCGTCACTTCCTTCGATCGCCGCCTCAAGTCCTTTTAATAGTACGCTCATAGAATCATAGCCATAAGCTGAATAAGACTCTACGTTTTTGTTGAACTTCTCTTTGTATTTTGAAGAGAAATCTTTGCCTTCTGTTGATTTGCTTGCATCAGCTGCTACAGAAGTATAATAAACGTCTTTTACAGAATCACCAGCGATCTCAACTAGAGTAGAAGAATCCATTCCATCTCCACCCATGAATGGAATCTTAATTCCTTTGTCACGAGCTTGTCTGATCAACTGCCCACCTTCTGTGTATAATCCACCAAAGAACACTAAATCAGGTTTCTTTGATAATACTTGTGTAAGTACACCGTTAAAGTCTTTCTCACCAACGGTGATTCCTTCGTAACCAAGAATTTCTGCTCCAGCATCCTCAGCTGCCTTTTTAAACGCATCTGCAAGACCTGTTCCGTATGCTGTTTTATCTTGGATAACAAAAATTTTCTTAGCTCCTAATTTATTGATCGCAAAGTCTGCACCAGCAGGACCTTGGAAATCATCACGTGCTACGATACGGTTCACTGTTTTAAGTCCACGATCCGTTACCTCTGTCGCAGTATTTGCTGGAGAAACCATCGGCACTTTATATTTTTCATAAACTTCAGATGACGGGATGGATACGCCTGAATTTAAGTGACCCACTACCCCTAGGATTGATTTATCTGAACCAATCAGCTGTGCGTTTGCTACACCTTTTTTAGGATCTGCTTGATCATCATACGGCTGAAGCTGAAGCTTGTACCCTAAGTCTTCAAACTTCTTCTTATTCTCTTCAAGCGCCAGTTGCGCACCAAGCTTAATAGATTCCCCTAGTGTTGCACTACCGCCAGACAAAGGAGTTTGAGTCGCGATTTTAATTACCTTTCCGCTTCCGCCCCCTCCATTGCTTCCTTCTGAACCGCCAGAAGAATTACAACCTGCCAAAAGTCCTAGTGATAATGCAGAAACCGCTAATACTTTTAACCCTCTCTTAATCCCCACCTAAAATCCCCCTTGTTTTGAATATTATGATAATTTCCACTATTTAAAAAAATAGTACATGAAGAAAAGGGATTAGACAACTAAATTTTTGGAAAAATAGAATTTTTATGTTAAATTTAAAAGTTTTCCCTATTATTCAACATATTTCTTTATAGTTCGCCCATCTAGAACTTTAGTAGGAATAAAAAAAACTCACTGTTAGAGACAGTGAGTCTTTAATAAATACTTTTATTTGTTCAATATTTTAACGTGATACTTTCGAGTTCGTGGACCATCAAACTCACAAAAATAAACACCTTGCCATGTTCCTAAGAGGAGCTTGCCGTTCTGAATAAATACCACTTGCGAAGACCCAACGGTACTTGCTTTAAGATGTGAAGCAGAGTTTCCTTCAGCATGACGATACTTAGGATGTTCCCACGGATACACCTCATCCAAGCGCATTAACATATCATGAACAACATCTGGATCGGCATTCTCGTTAATTGTTATTCCTGCTGTCGTATGCGGACAATATATGTACATCACACCATCGTTTACACGCTGCTCTTCTAGATAAGCCTCCAATGTACTCGTAATCTCATACATCTCATCTCTTTGATGCGTTTGTATCGTAAATACTTGTGCCAATCTCATCCCTCCTCATTCTTCTTATTTTGATGTTTCCCTATGAAAATCCTTTTTAATACTTGAAAGTTAATCTATCAGTATCAATAGGCAAAAAAAGAGGAGTGGTTATAAAACCATTCCTCTTCCATTTCAATTATTTACGATGAACGCGCGTGCGGTCACCAGCGAGTTTTTTCCATTTTGCTCTTTCGGCATTCGCTAACTTCTGATCTTCTTTGCGAGCAAAGTAAGCTAATTCACGCTGAAGTTTTACATAACTGTTATATCGATCTTTCTTTAACTCACCTGTTTCAATCGCTTCCTGCACTTTGCAACCAGGCTCATTTTGATGTTTACAATCACGAAAACGGCATAGTTCCGCATATCCTTCAACATCCTGGAAACTCTGGCTTAAGCTGCTGTCACCTTCCCACAATTGAAGCTCTCTCATTCCTGGAGTATCGATTAAAATTCCACCACGATCAAGAACAAGCAGTTCACGATGCGTGGTCGTATGCTTTCCTTTTCCATCTTCTTCACGAATAACGTTCGTTTTCAATACCTCTGACCCGAAAAGTTTGTTTGCAAGCGTGGATTTCCCAACACCTGAGGAACCTAATAGAGCAACGGTTTCCCCTTCTGAAATATAAGTTGCCAGATCCTCAAGACCAAAACCTGTTTCTGCACTAACTGCAAATGTCGGAACTCCAAACGCAATAGTTTCCACTTCATCTAATATCGTTTGAACATCATCACAAAGATCAGCCTTGCTTAGAACGATAAATGGAGTCGCACCGCTTTCCCACGCCATTAATAAATAGCGCTCGAGTCTTCGAAGGTTGAAGTCTTGATTTAGAGCATTTACTAAAAAGACCGTATCTACGTTTGTCGCAACAATCTGTTCATCCGTTGTTAAACCGGCTGCTTTGCGAGAAAACTTACTTTTGCGCGGCAGGATTCCGTGGACGTAAGCTTTTCCTTCTTGTGGAATAGCCTGAACAGCTACCCAATCTCCAACTGCTGGGAAATCATGACGCCCTGTTGCATTAAAGCGAATCTTGCCTGTGATTTCACCTAATAATTCACCATGCTCCGTTAGAACACTATAGAGTCCTTTATGCTCTACACTTATTCTTCCTGGAACAAGATCTTGATTTTCATATGTTTTAAACGATTCTTCAAATGTTTGATTCCAACCTAATGATTTTAAATTCAATGTAATACCCTCCGAATAAATGTTGTCATTTTTTATAAAACTTTTCCTAATACAATGTTGTCCTAGTATGTGGTTGATTTCCGTTCCAGGCGCTCGCTTTCCGGGGGGCGTGCGGTGAGCCACCTCGACGCTTGGCGCCCTTAGGTGTCTCACCTGTCCCGCTGATCCCCCAGGAGTCTCCCACCTTACACTACAATCACCTTTTCAAAGGAGAAAAAGGAACAAAAATTACTTCTTAGAAACAATGATTTAGTAAAAAGTCTTTCTTGCAAAATAAAAAGAACCTAAATATACATACTTAGGTTCTTTACCGAAAGAAAGGTACACAAATACCCCTCTTCATATAAAAAACCATGGCACTGTTGTACAGCCCATGGTTAAATGACAAATTTAAGAGAAGATATTACATACGCAAAAAACTACTTGCGATTCTTCATTGTCCCAATAGGCTGTACATAAATTACACTCTCTGAAGTCAATCCATTAAGTTGTCTCATCATACATACCTCCTTGGGTTTCGTTAAGATTAGTTACTTTACTTCTACACTATAGCAGTATATGCATAAAATGTAAATAGATGCATATTTTTATTTTTGGGCAGAAGCGTTCTGATACCCCTCAATGATCCGTTTGATCATCGGCATATCCATCTGAAGGGGTGCAGCTTCTATTTCTTCTAGCATTCGTTGCGTATTGCTGTCATCAAACGTAATATTTCTGTTCAAGTAATTTTTATAAACATCAATCACGCTGTTGAGAAGCTGTTCTTCTTCATTAAGAGATGGCTCATAATCGTACGGAGCAAGCTTAAACAGCTCAAGTCCCGCTTTTTCCCTCATAACCTGAAAAACATCTGCACTAAGCGGCGGATTGTTATTTGTAATATGATAGATCTTTGTTTCTCTTCCCTTTTTTAAAACACCAGATAAAACATCCGCTACATAATCGACAGGAACAAGATTCTGCGTACTGCCTTCTTCACACAATAAGTGGAAGACGCGATCTCCCATTCCTTTTCTCTGAAACCTTTTCTTAAAGACCTCAAGGCTTCTGAGTAATCCATACAGCGTAAACTTAGAGTCCGCTTCTCCTGTCTTAGAGTCACCAATAATGATCGCCGGTCTTAAGATACTTACGTTAAAACGATCTGTGAACTCCATACATAAGTGCTCTGCTTTACATTTACTTTCTTCATACGGATTGTTAAAATCATTGCTCAGACTATGCAATTCTTCTTTAGCAAATTCGTCTTTGCCAAGTGTATAGGCTGTGCTTACATAATAAAAATGCGATACCCCCATGTTCTTTGCAGCATGAAGTGCATGTTGAGTGCCTGTATAATTTATTTGAAAAAGTTCATCTTTAAGGTCTAAGTCAAATTTCACTAGGGCAGCCATATGATAAAATACATCAATTTTATCTGTAAGCTCTTGCTCCGCTTCCTTCGTCATACCTAAGTGAGGAGCTGTGATGTCCCCTTGAATAATATGAATAACGCCGTTCAAATCAGCTGTCTTGTGAAGAAGCTGTTCAGCTTTTTGTAAGTTTCGCGCTAACACATAAAGTGTATGACCTTCACGCGCTAAATTTTGAATTAAGCGACCACCTAGAAAACCAGTTGCTCCAGTTAAAAAAATATTCATTCAGCTGTTCCTTCCTATTCCTATATCAGCATACTTCTGCTTATATAGTACCACAACATTGCTTATGTGTTGCCGGTTTCAAAAGATATGAGAAATAAGCCACAAAATAAAAAAGCTGCTAAAAAGCAGCCTTATTTTTCATCATCAGGTTTAGCAATATTAATAGCTGGCATCTCACTATTCATATAATCAGTGGGATGGCCATCGGTTTGTTGTTTCTCATCATAAAAATAAGCGTTGATCTCTTGTTCTGCGTGAGCAGTCGGATCTTCAACGGGTTCGTGATTCTTACGTTCCTGGTCCACAGCTAATCTCCTTTTCCACATGATTCACAAGCTTTAAATACTTCTTCATATTGAAGCTTTTCATTCGCATCAAACGTATGGTTGCTGAATTGAACAACACCTTTTTGATCGATAACAAAACATGATCGAATAGCAGTTCCATCTTCTTCGTTAAGAACACCAAACTTACTTGTTACTTTTTTGTGCCAATCGGCTAAAAGTGGGTAAGGCAAGGTTCCTAGAGCTGCCGCAAAAACATTATGTGAGTATATGTGATCAACACTGATCGCAAGCACTTCTGTATTGGCATCTTCAAAGCGTTTGTAATCCTCTTTCCAAGAGGTAATTTCCTTAATTCAGCCAGGCGTGAAATCTAGTGGATAAAAAGCCACAAGGACATTTTTCTTTCCTTTAAAATCTGATAATGAGATATCTTTTTTTAATGTGGACGGTAACGTGAAATCAGGTGCAACATCACCTTTTTTTAGCACTATCCCACCTCCTTGCGTCTTTAAGAATATACTTCCCTGAACATATAAAAGAAAACGTTGGAATATATAGTCATTGCATGGTGCTGTCTAAAAACTGAGGACTTATAAAAAGCATTTCAAGACTTATAAATTTTTTTGAGGACTTATAAAAAAGTTTGAAGACTCATAAATTTTTCCGAAGACTTATAAAGAAATATTTCAATACAAAAAAGCCAGGGACCGCGAATCCCTGACTTCATTTTTACTATTTCGTTGCCGTTTCTACTGTGATTTCAACTGTTTTCTTCTTCAACTGCCAAAATTGCCGCACATAAATAGCTGAATGTAGCTTTGCATATCTAGAAGCGAGCATACTCAGGCTATAAACGAATGACATATTATTTTAACGCATGAAACTTTGATGATGTTGGTACGTATTTGATGTATGAAAAGAAGGAGGAATTTTCATGAGAAGTGCGAATCCTGCTTTAAAAGGCTCCACTTTTGATAAGTTCAGAGGGACGTCTTTTAGCAAGAAAATGACTTTGTCAGGAACAGTAAACAAAACGTTTATTCTCCTGCTTATCTTGATGGCATCTGCAATTTTTACTTGGTATCAATACAATTTAGGTAACTCAGTCGGCCATTTAATCGTGATCGGTTTAGTTGGAGGGCTAGTAACAGCATTAATCGTTGCATTTGTACCTAAAACAGCCCCTCTACTTGCACCGGTATATGCTGCACTAGAAGGACTGGCAGTTGGGGGGATATCAGCCAACTTTGAGGCTCAATTTAATGGCATTACATTGCAAGCTGTCGCTTTAACTTTCGGAACGTTGTTTGCCTTGTTACTCGCATATATGTTTAGGATCATAAAAGTGACTCAGAATTTCCGTTTAATTGTTTTCTCAGCGACTATGGGAATCATGCTCGTTTATCTCACCAGTTTTATCTTAGGTTTTTTCGGAATGAGTGTTCCTTATCTACACAGTACAGGTCCGATTGGGATTGGAATTTCCCTGTTTATCGTAGTGATCGCTGCACTTAATTTAGTTTTAGATTTTGATTTTATTGAATATGGAGCAGATCGCGGAGCACCTAAATATATGGAATGGTACGGTGCCTTCGGACTTATGGTCACATTGATTTGGCTGTACTTTGAAATTTTACATCTGCTTGCAAAATTAAGAAGAAACTAAAAAAGGAGAAGCCCACAAAAGGCTTCTCTTTTCTTACGTCAATATGTTTATCCATCGGTAAATCGCCCAGCATCCTACACCAATATTGACTGCAAATAATGCAGCTAACATGACTTTGTTATGATGAGTAACGAGCTGCGCGAAATATAATGCTCCCCACAGAATGAGAATAAGCAATGCCCATATGAGGCTGCTATCATTTCCTTGCATAACTGCTCCATAGCTGAAGATCCATGTATACGGAAGTAAGAAGCTTCCTGTAACAAAGTACATGCTATGAACACCGTGGGTTTGAAGTCTGTTAGCTAAAGGTGCTCCTTTAATCATTACACCATAAAGTAAACATATCCCCATGGTGATACCAAGGAAGAATCCGATCTGAAAAATTTCATAAAAGAAAACAGGCAATACGGAAAATGCCTCTAACCAAAACAATCTGCTAAAAAAAAGTATGGTTAGTCCGAACAAGATGTAAGGTAAGGAATAACGTGTTCGGATTCCCTTCCAAACTGTATGGCCTAATAAGATTAAGCCATAAACAAAAAACAAAAAACCCAGCAGTTTGCTGGAAAAAA
The DNA here is from genome assembly GCF_015903855.1 of Fictibacillus sp. 18YEL24. Classification (GTDB taxonomy): domain Bacteria; phylum Bacillota; class Bacilli; order Bacillales; family Fictibacillaceae; genus Fictibacillus; species Fictibacillus phosphorivorans_C. The sequence continues at coordinate 206,774 of NZ_JACZDT010000006.1, read as the reverse complement.
GCATGAGGAAACTGTATAAACAGAAAAGAACGGCAAACGCAATATGATAGAAATAATCATATTTTGTATGCCTAGCTTTTTTGAACGTATTATTTATTAAATTCATGTTGCACCTGCCAAGACTAGTCGTGTTTATACATTTATCGTCAAAGACTGGTTATTTTCAAGTTATTCCTTTGGCACTTTAACCACGCCTCGCATGTGCCAGAGATGAATGAGTTCTAATCGTTTTCGATATTGTTTCGCCTGAAGCCTGCCTTTTTTGTATCTTTTCTTCAATAGCTGCATATAATCTTCAATCTTAATATGATAGTCGTCCATTCTTTTACCCACCCTCACCAATTATCTCATTGTCATATTCCCGAATTTAGTCGAAATGTAACATGAAATTTTGAATAAATGGGCAAAAGTAAGAAAAAAGTATTACTCGCCTAATTGCTTAATATCGTTTAATAAGTCAGTGTATACTTTGACATCATCTAGCAACCCACTCTTCTCCAAAAAGTCAGGAGTCAGTTCTCCGTTCTCTACTGCCGTTTGATACTTATCTATTCCATCTTGGAAGGTTTGATTATGTTCCATCACCTGATTATGAATATCTTCAAATACAGATGGTGGAGATAATTCATTAAATTCTTCAATCGTTGTATTCATTTCTTCAAGGGCCTTTTCTAACTCAACACGTGCATTTTGATCAGAGACAGCTTTCTCCGCTAACGAAGGAATTTCTTTTGAAAATTGTTGCACTTCGTTAATATATTCAGTTGCTTCTGGTACATAATTAATTCCGTTTGTTACGTCTTCGACCGCTGAACACCCTGTAAGTACACTAAATGACAAAAGAACAGCCAATATTGTTTTTTTCATTTCGATCTCCTCATTTCTTTAGAATTACTTTATTTGAACCTACATAAATTCGATTTTCACTTATTATTTTCTACGGCTTGGCTGCAAATAAGTTTCAAATTGGGACATTCTAATACTAGTTCAAACAGAAAGGCTGATTAACATGGCAAAAAAAGACAAAGAAAATGAAGGTAAAAAAGATTTATACTTAGACGTTGACCGAATGATGAACGAAGGAATGGCCGGAGGTACGGTAGCTGACGAAAAGGATCTCAATCAGATCGGCTATGATTCAGGAATCGATGATCAAGAAGAACCACCAATAAAAGTAGATAAGAACAAGTAGAGCCGCTCATCATTGAACGGCTCTTTTCTTTCAAGACCTTAACTTATTTATTCTATCGAGTACCTCATTATATCGCTGATCGAGCTCACCTTTTCTATTGATATCTGAACAGGTGGAAAGCTGACTGATCAGTTCCGTCATCTCAAACTGCAGCTTTAGCAACTCATCACCATCGTGATTCTGCTCGTTTTGGGTTCCGCTTCGTTGTTTCTTAAACTCTGTATAGTCCCCTTCGAACCAATATGCCTTAGGTGGCTGCAACTCTAGAATGTGTGTAGCTGTCTTTTCCATTAAACGTCTGTCATGTGTAGCTAAGATAAACGTACCGGGATAGGCTACCAAGACTTCTTCTAACGCTTCTCTTGTAAACAAATCCAAATAATTGGAAGGTTCATCTAACAATAATACATTGTAGTCACTCAAGAAAAGTTTTGCTAAAGCTGTCTTCATCTTTTCGCCGCCACTTAAGACTTCTACTCGTTTAAAAACATCCTCACGTTTAAACAACATTCTAGCTAAGACTGTTCTCACCCATGTTTCATCGTAAAGACTATGTTCCATCACGTTCTCAAGAATACTTTTTAGTGGATCTAAAATATTTAGATGCTGGTGGAAGTAGCCTACTTTGAGCTGATTGGACTTTACGATCGTTTCATTTCCGTTATAGATTTCTTGAAGCAAGGTGGATTTCCCGGTTCCGTTCTTGCCTGTCAAAACGATCTTCATCCCCGGTTTTACAGAGAACGTAAGATTTTTAATCAGCTGCTTCCCATTAAATCCTAGAGTGAGATCTTTAACTGCTAACACTTGCTTACCATGAATTCTAGAGAATCGCTGTATATCGAATTCAACATTTTGCTGTTTCTTTGGCTTTTCTTTTTTATCGAGCATTTCAATTCTTTTTTCGATTACTTTTGATTTTTTCTCAAGTGAACGCTTTGCATTTTGAAGTTTTCCTTTTCCTAACTTTGCTTCACTATAAGACATGCGTGATGGTTTGTTCTTCATGTCTTTCGCTTTTACTGCTTTTTCCTTGGCCGTTTTCTCTAACCTTGCTTTTTCATTAATATACTGTTCATATTCAAGATGTTTTCTCTTGAGTTGTTGATCTTTTTGAATCTGATATTCTGAGTAGTTTCCTGGATATGTCGTAAAAGTTTGGTGATCGATTTCGATGATCTTCGTACATATCATATCTAGAAATACACGGTCATGAGAGACAAGCAATAGAGCTCCTTTAAAATGTTGAAGCACACCTGCGAGCTGATCCATTCCTTCGACATCAAGATGAGACGTAGGTTCATCTAAGATAAGGATATCTGGGTCTTTTTCTAGAGCAGAGGCGATTTGAGTACGTGTTTTTTCACCACCGCTCATCGTGTCATACTTTTTGCCTTGCAGGTTCCAAGCGACCTCACTTTTTGAAGTAATACTTTGCTCTTCTTGGTCAAACTGACTTACGATTGCAAGTGTTCCGTTATGTTGGATGGACCCTGCATCTCTATCCTCAGTTTCTGCGATTAATTTGAGAAACGTAGATTTTCCAGTACCGTTCAAACCAACAAGACCAACTCGATCATTCGCAAAAAGTTGTAGCGGTTCTGTTTGTTTTATAATTAATTTTCCATCATACGATTTTTCTAAATGCTTTGCTTCTAATAGCAGCATAAAAAAACCTCCCCTATTTACTAGAGAGGTCTGCCCAAGCCATAATAAGTATCACAAAAAAACACGCAATAACACGTTTTTTTGCAACAAAAAAACAGGCCTGTAATGAAGTCCTAAAAATGGGCAGAGAAATCCTATCTAGCGTTCTACTTTTTTATTCAAGTAAATGGCTAAAATCAGATTAATTGCGCATTGGACGTATACACCTGTTCCTTCCGTTGTTTTCCTATATTGTAAGGTAGTTCATATCCGGTCGTCAAGAATACGCTCGCTATTCTTGCACCCAGTTTAAGTTTACCTTTCGCTGGTTTGCTCCTGGTCGTGTATCTTTTAATAATCGAATGAATAATAACCCTTTTCTATAAAAAGCCTGCACAGGCTCTTGAAGAACCTTTTCTGGTAAATGAATCTCTCGATTAAATGCCCCGAGTTGAAATTCCTCTGAACTTAAGTGATAGGAATCTAAGGTTAGTGATAACTTTCCTTGTACAGTCAGCTTAAACGGGTCAACCATAACTTCAACATCCTCTGTACGATTCAAACCTGGCAGCGCCAATACACAGCATATTTCCTGTGGTGTGTCATAGATGTTGCAAAGAGGACTCTCATTATTTTGATGGTTATGCGATCTTTGATTTTGATTTGGCGTAAAGAACTGATCACCAAAATATTCTTCGGCCATCCTTTTCCAGTCCATCATTTGTTTCCAAGTGTCCAATTCAATCACCTCTTATGAAGGCGGCCCTAAAGGAACAGAAGGAGCAGTATCCGGATCCGGAATCTGAGGGGCAGGACCTGTAAAACCGCCTGTGTTAAATAATTGCGATATCGGCTGTATAACCCCGGCGCTTCCTATTTGGAGCACAGATGAGTTTTGTATGCCATCCACTCTTATCTGCTGAATAACGATCGTCTGACTAACAAAAAGGTTCATGTTTCCTCCTCCTCACTTTCCGGATTAGGATTCGTTAAGAAATTACGAACATGCTTCACACGAGATTGAAGTTTAATATCGTTAACCGATCCAATATGAAGGATTGATGAACTGGACACCCCAAGGATATCTATTTTTCCAACTCTAATATATGGGTTCGCATGATACGTTTGCTTTACCTTATAAACCGGGCAAACCGGAACTAATACGGGCTGTGAGAAAACTTTGTATTTGCTGTATGGAACATTGAACGTTCCAAACTTTGTACTTTCTCTCTGGATAGCTAATGCTGCAGAAAAGCTATTGATCTTGTCAGTATCTCCTGTTTGCAGTACACCTGAGTTAGCAAGAGAATTTAATATGATGCAATCAACGACAGATGTTCGATACATCATACACCTCTATAGAGGAACAAGTGATGTACCTAAGACTAAAGATTCTGGAGGTGTGTCGAATGCAGATCCTAGACTGATACAATCTGTGTCTCCGATTAATACGACTGACGATAACCCTACACCGATGATGTGAATCTCTCCTACATACAACTCATGATTGGTTACGCAAAATTTCACTCTCATCCCCTCCAGTAGACTTTGAATCTCGTAAATGTACGATAAACGTCTCGATACCACGATAGATGTCTTCTTTTGTTTTTTGAATGATATCTCTTCTGCCCCGCTCGTCTTTTGGTTCATATTTTGTGAGATAGTGCTTGATCCGTCCTGGCACTTGCCGCTGTACATCTTCTAAGATGAAGATTCGATAGGGTTCGTCTAACGGAATGTTCATTTTGCTTTCAAGTGACTTTAAATAAACAGGAGCTTCTTTTTCAAAGAAACCATCCATCACTTGAATCATCTCTCGGTAGTTTGGATTTTCGATCGTACTTCTTTCCATCTTCCCTGGCATCTGAAGGGTATTCTGACCAATATTGAACTGTTCGATCAAGTCTTTGCTATCATTTGAAGACCCAAGCCCAATGTGCAGGGTACCTTCAAGTTTTTCTATCTTTAATTGATCAAACTTATATTCAATGTTTTGAGGTTGGGACGACAGATCGCTTACTTTTTTCTTTAATGCTTTTATCTGATCTTCTAAGTCACTTATCTTATCATTCTGATCGAGGACCATCTGTTGAAGCTTACTCAAGTAATAGTTGCTCTCTTCATTCATACAATCAGCTCCTTAGTTAGATGTATGCCTACTACCTAAGGAATTTGCTTGTCGTTTAAAAATTTGCTGCTGCATTGCTGTCATTTACATCAGGGTCTTGTGTAAACGTAACATTATAGCCGTTCTCCAGACGAAGATTATCCCCTGTATTGAAAGATCCCGCACCTGCATACGTTTTTGCGTAACTGACTGGGCAAATGGTCTGGACGTCTCCCACATGAAAAACGCTGCCGCTCGATATGGAGTTTACTGATACAGATCCCACAATTGCTGGCATATACGTTCATCCCCACTTTCAAGTACTTCTCACATGTTATGCATCCGCCCATTCTTTTGTGCCTAAACGCTTCCATTCACCAGTAGGCTTCTACCTACATAACTTATCTGTAAAGGACGACGTCACAATCGTTATTTTTCTAGAAAAAGGAGGTGCTAAAAGTGCCCTGTTTAATTGTAGCTCCTATTAATATTAATGCGGCAGAAGGGGTTGTGAATTTTGGTGATACACTCGTCATCAATCCCAAATCAACAGGCAAAGGATACAACGGCTCTGGCGGAGGAAACACAGGGAATTTTATACAAACAACAAACGTAGTTAACGCAACAAACACTTTAGATCCTGATATTTTCGATTCTAATAATGCCGGCAATGCTTAGGGGGTATAAAGATGTTAGGCAAAGGTCCAATGATGCCTTTTTTTAATAACCGTTCTATGGATGACTGGCTAAATTCTTTTGAACAATACGTCAATAAAGGGCTCAATCAGTTCGAGAAATTTGCAGACCAGATGTCGTTTGAAGTGGATACAGAAGAAACAACAGACGACTACAAGATTCGTGCAAATCTAAAAGACTATAATCCTGAAGACCTTCAGATTGAAATCCTCAATCAAGGACTTCAGATTAAAGCACAACGCGAAGAAGTACGGTCAACAAAAAATAAACGGACGGGGCACTTTCAACAAAGAAAGGCAATGAAACGAACAGAGCGATTCGTCCAGCTGCCTTTCATGTTTCGAAACGAAGATGTTAAAGCACAATATACGAATGGCATCTTAACCATTTCCATTAACAAAAATGGCGGAGAAGTTATGAATCCGACTGTACCTATACAAGTCGTGACTAATTCAAGTGATAATAGTGTTGAGAAAGACAGTAATGCTAACAATACTGCCAATGTAGTTAACAACAACGGGCAGTTTGAAGAGTAGGTGCAACATTTCGTTTTCTTATGTATATTAATGCCTATAAAAAATGCTGACAGAAAAGGCGCTATGTTCATCCTTTTATGTCAGCATTTCTTTTATCTTCCTAGTGTAGGTGCGATCCACACCTCGCCGGTACCTTCAAAAACGTGCAAGTAACCTTCACCACTTGTTGCAGATCCGATGATTGAAGAGGATGCTCGTTTTACAGAGAAATCGATATCCCCTTTTCTTAAGAGCGCAAAGTTTCCATCCACTTGCAGTTTTTCATCATGAAGCTGTATCTTCATGATCTGCTGAAGCGGAACTGGACTCTGAAGCACACAAAATCCTGAGCCTCTTAATCTCGTTTGAAACAGTCCGTCCTCTCCTTTTATAGAAGACGTTAGTTTTTGTCTAGCTACACCCAATTGCACTGACGGTTCTGCCGCATAAAACATTCCGCGATCTGCAACAACTTCTTCGTCGTTTAAGTTTAATAATAAGTAATGACCATACGAGGGCTCTAAATAAATTTCTCCGGTACCTTCATATAATGGTTTGAAAAGAGATTCTTCCGTTAAGATATTGGAAGCCATCTTCTTCATGAACCCTCCAACTCCACCAGCATTGCTCTTCAAACCAAGATCACCTTTCATAAACTGCAAAGCTCCCGCTTCAGCTTGAACCGCTCCTTGGCGCAATGTGATCCGAACTTGTTTTAACGATATTCCCGTTTCTTTGGCGTAGTAAGAAGAACTTGAACCTGCACTTGTTACAGGCAACTGCTTATATTCAAGGACTTCAAAAGTTGCTCGACGTCCTTCTTCTTTTTCGATAACGTTAAAAAGTGATTCATTCATAACCATCAGCCTCCTCTTTCTAGCATAACAAACTCTGACTTTGTTTAAACAAAGCGTGGTATAATTCACACAAAGATATTGGCTAACGCCAAAAGAATATGAGAGAGGCGTGATTTGACGTGCAGAACAAAATCATTCTTGTAACAACTGATTCATTTGGTACTGGTAACGATCCTGCTCTTGGAGAAAACGTAATGGAAACGTATTTTACGGTTTTGAAGCAGCAATCCGATCTTCCAGCTGCGATCTTTTTCATGAATCGTGGTGTTTATTGCCTCACAGAGCAGTCTTTATGTTCGCTGCATCTAAAAGAAATAGAAGATAAGGGTGTTAAAGTGTTCGCCTGCAAGACTTGTGTTGATCACTATAACGTAGAAAATGAGCTTGCGGCTGGAGAAATTTCAGGAATGGCACATTTTGTAGAGCTATCTGCTACATATGAAGTTATTACGATTGCATAATATATAAGAATTTTAATAGCTTTTACCATTTCGATGCTGAGATTGGAAGTAGTTGATTTCCGCTCCAGGTTGCTCGCTTTCCGCGGGGCAGGCGGTGAGCCACTTGCCGCTTTGCGCCACTAAGTGTCTCACCTGCCGGCCTGTCCCGCAGGAGTCTCGCACCTTCCACTCCAATCATCTTGCAATGAAGTGAAGAAAAAAATTCAAGGGCAACAATCCTCGAACAAAAAAGAAGATTCTCTACTTCCCACCTTCTTTTTTCTTCTAATTAATGTAACATAAAAAAACGTACACCTAACTTGCTGGTGTACGTTTTGTAGTCTTATCTTCTTTCTTCTCGGATAATTCTCTTTTCTCTAGTCGTTGCCTCGTCTCGGATAACGGGTTCTTCTCTAATAACTGTTTCACGATGAACGTGATCTGCCTTTCTTACTGAGAATAGCCTTTTCAGCAGCATGCCGACTACACCATACACAATGATTGCAACAATCGTAGACAATTCGATCACGAATCCATTGGCTAGTTCGATGTTTGGAAAAATCGCTGCAAATGGTAAAAGAAGCGGTTGGCTCAGTCCGTATATGAGCTGTGCGAAAGCTGCTCCTTCATTTGCATTAAACAGTTGAAAAATAAAACGTAAAATTAAGATTAGCTGAATGATACCGACTATGAATGAAATAATTGTGGCTGGAACGGAACGCCTCATCGCAATTCCCTCATTTCATTGGATTTGCTACTAAACATACCCTTCTTTTCACAACATTAAGCATGCTCAATCGGTTTATTACTTTGATCATACTGACATAGCCATTTCTCCGTAAAATCCACCAGTTCTTTCTGTGGAATCAATCGACAATCAGCCATCCCTACTTTTCCTTTTTTGACAGGATAACTATTTCGCTCGTAAACCTCCCCAATCTCTTCGAACAATTCTTCTCGGTAAGAAATTTGAGTGAACGACTTCCATACTCTTTTTCCATCGCTAAAAAATGGGCCTGCATTTTGTTCTGTTTTTGGTGACGGTACGCGATGTTCGGCTAAATGCATGGAGGTATTCGAATCATAGCCAACACCTAGCAGAAGAACATGGCCCTGAAGTTCATAAACTCTTCCAAGAGGTGACTGTTCGCCTAAGCCGAAATCCACTGAATGATCGTTTATGATCGTTTCTTTATTTTTACCCCATGCAGCAAAAGAGTCTGTTGGATGATTGCTTCTTAGAACACCCGGAAACGTGCGAAATGCTTCTACAATCGCTCCCATGAAGTATGTCGGTGTTACAGCAGGATCAAACGCTGGCATCTCTTCTATGATTGTCGGCCACCAATCCTTTGGAACCGGTGGATTCAGCCACCCTGCCGGATCAGAATAATGAGCCGTATGTGTAGGCATAACCAATGTTCCTTCTTCTGTTATAACGTCCATCAACGCTTGTACAACTGCCACAGGTCCTCCTACCACCCATCCCATTGACTTCAAGCTAGAGTGAACGATAACGGTCATTCCTTTTTTCAGTCCTAATAATCGAAGATCCTCGGCTAAAGTCACCCTCGTTTTAGGATAATCTGTATGTAATTCAATACTACTCACGCTTCTCACAACCTTCAGCTTTTTATGTACTCTCATTATACCAAAAAGAAATGGAATACTTTGGCTATGGTTGTTTTTGATTATTTTTGGTTGTTTGTGATTGAAAAATGTAAGGGCTTACGTTACAATGATGTCAAAGATAAAGAACATTTGGAGGTGTCAGGATGCTTACACCTGAAAGACATCGTAAGATTATTGAAGTATTAGGCGAAAAGTCAGTAGTAACTATACAAGAACTCGTAGAAGCAACAGCATCCTCTGAGTCTACGATACGCAGAGATCTAAGTCAGTTGCAGAGAGAAAAGAAGTTAAAACGCGTACATGGAGGAGCATCACTTACTCACCAAAAAAGCGAAGAATTGAGCGTTTTTGAAAAATCCGAGAGAAACGCTTTAGAAAAAGAAAGAATTGCACAATATGCTTGCGATTTAATCGAGACTGGGGATTGCATCTATCTCGATGCAGGCACGACAACACTAAAGATGATCCCTCATCTAAAGAACAAAGAGATCACAGTTGTAACGAATGCCATCTCCCACCTTGAAGCTTTAAGTGAACACGAGATTAAGACTTACTTAATAGGCGGTCTTGTTAAGTCTAAAACAAAAGCACTTGTAGGAAGCAGTGCGATTAAAAGTTTAAGTGCCTATCGGTTTGACAAGGTATTCCTTGGGATGAACGGCATTCACATCGAGGCCGGTTACACTACACCCGATCCGGAAGAGGCGGCAGTAAAAGGATTAGCGATTTCCCTTTCACAAAAAGCATTCATATTAGCTGACCATACGAAGTTTCATGAGACTTCGTTTTCAAAAGTAGCAGAATTAAATGAGGCGATCATAATAACAGACGATATTGATGATGACGTCATCTATGATTTTCAAGACAAGACAGAAATAAAGGTTGTGACATCATGATATATACTTGCACACTGAATCCGTCCATTGATTATTTAGCTCGAGTGGAGGATTTTAAAGAAGGACAGTTAAACCGCACATCAGATACATTTATTTATCCTGGAGGAAAAGGAATCAACGTTTCACGAGTGCTGAAACACCTTGGGATAGAAAGTACTGCACTTGGTTTCACTGGTGGTTTTACAGGTGCTTTTATTAAAGACTTTTTAACACAAGATCACATTCAGCATGATTTTATAGATGTTTCAGAAGTTACAAGAATTAATGTAAAGCTCAAGTCTCATAAAGAAACAGAGATTAATGGTCAAGGACCTTTAATCTCTATAGAAAACCAACAGAATTTACTTCAAAAAATCAATAACATGAGTAAAGGTGATTTCCTTCTTCTTGCAGGAAGCATTCCACCATCAATATCAGATAATTTTTATGCAGAGATTGCTAATAAATGTATGGTCAAAGGTGTTCATGTTGTCATTGATGCAGCTGGAGAAGCACTTCGTAAGAGCTTGTCGTACCGGCCATTTTTAATCAAACCCAACCACCATGAACTTGGAGAACTTTTTCAAACAAACGTCCACAATAAAGAAGATGCTATTTTTTATGGGAAGAAGCTGTTGGAAGCGGGGGTACAGAATGTCATCGTTTCTATGGCTGGAGATGGAGCGATCTTTCTCAACCAAGATACCGTTCTAATATCAAACGTACCCGTTGGAACCGTAAAAAATTCAGTAGGTGCTGGTGATTCTGTTGTAGCTGGATTTCTTTCTCAGGTTACCCAAGAACACGACTTCTCTACCGCGTTCCAATATGGAGTTGCCGCAGGAAGTGCTACTGCTTTTTCAGAAGATCTCTGCACATTAGAACAAGTAGAATCTTTACGAAAACAGATCGTTATAGAAGAAATACGGTAATGAGGAGGAATAAAAATGAAAATTACAGATTTATTAACTAAAGATACAATCTTACTAAACTTACAGTCTCAATCTAAAGAAGACGTCATAGATGAACTGATTGAAAAACTCTATTCAGCTGGAAAACTGAATGATAAAAAGGCATATAAAGAAGCTATATTAGCAAGAGAAACTCAAAGTACGACGGGAATCGGAGAAGGAATAGCCATACCACATGCAAAAACGAATGCCGTTAGCGAGCCTGCCATCGCTTTCGGTCGTTCAACAGATGGCATCGACTATGAATCCTTGGATGGCCAGAACGCACATCTTTTCTTTATGATCGCCGCATATGAAGGCGCTAACAACGATCATTTAGCGACACTTTCCAGACTTTCTAGCTTTTTAATGGACCCTAACTTCAGAAAAAGTCTGGAATCTGCAGCAACAGAAAAAGAAATTCTAGACGCGATCGACGCAAAAGAAAAAGAGATGGAAAAAGAAGAAAATCCTACCTCTTCTTCTAAACAAAAGATACTAGCTGTTACAGCTTGCCCTACAGGCATTGCTCATACGTATATGGCAGCTGATGCGCTAAAAGCAAAAGCGAAAGAAATGGACGTCAACTTAAAAGTAGAAACAAATGGTTCGAGCGGAATTAAAAACGCACTTACGAAAGAGGATATTGAAGAAGCTCATGCGATTATAGTCGCTGCAGATAAACAAGTTGAGATGGAACGCTTTAACGGTAAACATGTGATTCAAGTTCCAGTAGCTCAAGGAATCCGAAAGCCTCAACAGCTCATTCAGCAAGCGTTAGATCAAGATGCTCCTGTTTATAAAAGTAACGGAGAAGCATCGAATGTTGATGAGAAGAAAAATGCTTCGCCAGGAAGATCTGGGTTTTATAAACACTTGATGAGCGGTGTGTCCAATATGCTTCCCTTCGTTGTTGGTGGAGGAATTCTGATTGCGATCTCGTTTATTTTCGGCATTAACGCAGCTGATCCGAAAGATCCTTCTTATCATCCGATCGCTGAAGCACTTAGCACGATAGGTGGCGGTAACGCGTTCGCTCTCATGATCCCTGTTTTAGCAGGTTTTATTGCGATGAGTATCGCAGATCGTCCAGGATTTGCGCCTGGTATGGTCGGAGGATTTATGGCCGCAACAGGAGGAGCAGGTTTCCTTGGCGGACTGATCGCTGGTTTCTTAGCAGGATATCTAGTTCTTGGATTAAAAAAGTTGTTTAGCAGTTTACCTCAATCATTAGAAGGGATCAAACCTGTTCTTCTTTATCCTTTATTCGGCATCCTTCTAACCGGTCTGATCATGATGTTCATTGTGATTGAACCCGTGAAAGCATTGAACGACGCATTAACGTTGTGGTTAAAAGGCATGGGAACTGGAAATCTTGTATTCTTAGGTTTAATTCTAGGCGGAATGATGGCTGTCGATATGGGTGGACCTATCAATAAAGCAGCTTTCACATTCGGTATCGCGATGATCGATGCAGGTAACTTTGCCCCTCATGCAGCCATTATGGCGGGGGGAATGGTGCCACCGCTAGGTCTTGCGCTATCAACAACATTATTTAAAAAGAAATATACAAAAGCGGAGCGAGAAGCAGGTAAGACAAATTACATTATGGGAGCTTCCTTTATTACTGAAGGTGCTATTCCATTTGCAGCTGCCGATCCTGGTCGTGTAATTCCAGCCGCTGTGATCGGTTCCGCTGTAGCTGGTGCTTTATCGATGGTATTCGGTATCGGTCTTCCAGCACCACATGGAGGCGCGTTCGTTATTCCAATCGTGAATGGAAATCCGTTGTTATACGTGTTAGCGATTCTGATTGGTTCAATCGTTACCGCTTTTATTGCTGGTATGCTGAAAAAAGAAGTTCAAGAAAATAAAAAAGAACTCGCAGCTTAATGTGAGGGAGAATTGAAACAGAAAAGGATAAAACTAACTCGCGATGACGAGAAGTTTTATCCTTTTTCTTATGTGATGTTTTATTAACTAAATCAATATACTCATCCTAAAACCGTTCCGTTATCAATTAGAAGTTTAGCAAAAGGTTGTTTTTATGTTTTTCTCTTCATATGCAAGTTGATTGTAGCGCAAGGTGCGAGACTCCTATGGGACGAGCGGTCAGACCGAAAAGTGGAAGTGGCTCGTTCAGCGCCGACAAGCAAAAGGTGAATGGGCTGTGAAGGCGCTTTTTGCCTTCATGACCATTTAACTTTTGACCTCGAGGGGCTAGCCACTGCAACTAGACAGGTGAGACCCTTAAGGGCGCAAAGCGGCAGTCAGAAAAAGTGGAAGTGACTCGTTCAGCCCCGACAAGCAAAAGTTGAATGGGCTATGAAGGCGCACTTTGCCTTCTTGACCGTTTAACTTTTGACCTCGAGGGGCTAGTCACTGCAACTAGGCAAGGGGGCTCACCGGTCGCCCCATGGAAAGCGAGCAACCTGGAGCGGAGATCAACTACTATCAGAGCTACTAAGTAAATTGAAACAGCTTTTTAGTTCGATAATTAAACTTCTCTCGGTATCCATTCACCAAGAAGCTCACCCATCTTAACCTTGCCTTTTTTTCCTGTGAACTTCAAAGCCCCTTTTGGAATACACAAAACAACAGTAGAACCGAACGAAAAATACCCAAAAGAATCTCCTCTTTTTACAACCGACTCATGATTTGTGCGTTCAATCGTATTTACATTCAAAGCACCTACCATAACATGTGCAAGAGGTTGTCCGCTTGCATTCATTTGAGTAACTAATCTGTAATTACGTGTTAGAGGTCGAAGTCCATGACGTAATCCAAGTTCGTTGACTGGAGCAGCTTCTTTTCCTAGCGTGTAGACAGATTCAACTTCAGCATCCACCGGAACATGAACTTGATGGTAATCCGTTGGACTCAAATAAAAAACAAATACTTGTCCCCCGCTGTATTTCTTCGCTTCTGATTCAGAACCTAACAATTCAGCAACTGTATATTCTTGTCCTTTTACTGTAAAACGGCTCTCTTCTGTAAGATTATCGACTACGGATAACACAGCGTCACAAGGACTAACAAATGCATGAGCTTCTGATGGAACAGGACGAGCATCTGGTCTTAGATCACGAATAAAAACATCGTGCAGAGAATGATATTCTTTAAGCTCCCGTGTCGCTTCGTTAATGTTTATTTTATATAGTTTCACGAATGAAGGGATGAAAGGTTTACTTGCTTTAGATTGTGCAAATTTCTTTAATGATCGTGCCACAACGGGATGGCCGTTCAATTCGAATAGATTTCTATAAAATTTAGTCATGTTCATGCTCTATCACCTAACTTTAATTTAATATAATATGAATGTTATCATTATTGATAACGGTGTTTAAATTTTGTTTTTGATATACATACAGTATAATGCATCCTGCTAAATATATCAGTGTTTCCTCTTTTTCAACTGCTCTTCTTAGGTTCAGGCACTAACATCTGAACAAGTTTAACCTTCTTATTATGTTTTGAAGGTCTGTTTGGTACATATTTGCCGATGAGTTCTTGCATTCCCTGACTCAGTTCTTCCCATTCTTCATCATTTAAATAAAGATCCAACTGATTATAACCGAAAATATCTGTTTTAAGATCGGTATTACCGTTAAAGTAAGCTTCCACTTCTCCAGTTACACTGGATATAAACGTCATAAACATTTTCATGTGCTCTTCTTTAGACAAATTGGCTGCCTCTTCTGCGGTTATATATGTTGAGTTTTGATTCATAGCATAAGTCCGCTCTACAGCACCACGTATTTTTTTTTCTTGAACCACATAAATGATCTCATTCTTACTAAGAAGATTTAAATGCCTATATAGTGTGGCTTGCGGAACTTCAGATACCCATTCTTTTAGTTCCATTACAGTAGCCGGACCTTTTGAGAGGTGTTGTATAATCTTCATTCGAACAGGATGCAAAATAAAATCTGCTTTGCTTTGCATGATACAGAATCATCCTTTTTTATTATTGTTATCGATAATGATAATATTTTATCTTATATTTGTCAAAAGAAAGAGAAGCATCTAACGAGATGCTTCTCAAATGTTTTCTATATCATTATGCCGCTGTGTGATCATTATTTAATGAATTCGTTTTTTTTTGACCAATACTCCAACCTGTATAAGCAAGAAGTAATGTGAACATTGGAGACAGCCATAAGAATAATGCATATGGAATGTATTCAATAACTGATACACCTAATGTTGATGCAAAGAATGCACCACTCACACTCCAAGGAACTAGTGGGTTTACGAGTGTACCTCCATCTTCTACCGTTCTAGACAAGTTTTTTAGTGGAACCCCAGACTTAATATAAGCGTCCTTCAACGCCTGACCTGGCAACAGGATGGAAAGGTACATTTCGCCTGCTAGTAAATTGATCCCTACTGAAGACGCCAGGGTGGTTGCAATTAACTTACTCGCTTTTTGTGTGGTGTTCTTTATAGCTCCAAACAATAGATCAAACATTCCTAACGCTTGGATGACTCCACCTAGTCCTAATGCGATCAGTACAAGTGAGATCGACCACATCATGGACATTAATCCACCTTTATTAACGATGGTATCGACTGTTTCATTCCCTGTCTGAATTTGCAGCCCATTTTGCATAGTATTAATAACTTTTTGCAGTGTCAGGTCTGGTACTAAGAAAAACCCTACGATGATTGACACTGTTACACCAGCTAAAAGTATAGGTATGATTGGCAGTTTACGAAACGCCAAAACTAGTACAACTACTGGTGAAATTAGAGTTACTAGATGAATTGGGAACTCATTTGAAAGCACTGACTGAATCTCTTTAATCTCTTGAAGATTCGCATTTCCTCCGCTACCGCCAAGTACGAAAAAGGCAATAGCAGTCAGGATGAATGCCGGGACAGTAGTCCACATCATATGTCGAATATGTTCAAACATATTCACGCCAACAACACCTGGTGCAAAGTTCGTTGAGTCAGACAATGGCGACATTTTGTCTCCGAAACACGCTCCAGAGACAATCGCTCCTGCAGCTAATGCTGGGTTCACTCCAAGCACGTGACTGATACCCATCAATGCTACACCTACTGTACCAACTGTTGTAAAAGAACTTCCTGTAAAAGACGAAACAATAACTGTAATGATTAGAGCACTTACTGCAAACCATTCAGGCTGAATGATATCCATTCCGTAAAATAATAATGTAGGAACTGTTCCACTTAACATCCAGCTTGCTATAACAAGTCCAACTGTTAAAAGAATCATGATCGGCTGCAAGCCAGCTATGATACCATTAACTATTCCTTTTTCAATCGTCTTCCATTGTGCTCCAAAAGCCACTCCTACTGCTCCCAATAAAATCAGGCAGGCTAACAATGGAATATGCGGTTCAACTTTTATATACACGAGACTCGTGAACATCACTGCAAAAATCATTGTAAACAATCCAAGAGCCACCGGTAATTTCATTTGTTTTTTCATGTAAATCTCTCCGTTCATCTTCTTACACTTATTTACTTAAACGCTTTTACGCGTTGAAGCGTGTTAGCAACTGTTATAATACTAACGAACTTTACAGAAGCTGTCAACATTACAGGCATGGTAAATTAAAGAAAAGAACGTTATGGAGGCTGATTATATGAGCAGAATTAGAAGTTCAGTAAAAGCATTAATCATTCATGACCATCATGTTTTAACGATTAAAAAAGGAAATGAAGATGAAGTGAAATATGTTATACCAGGTGGAGGACAGGATTTTAACGAGACTTTATCAAACGCTGTGATTCGAGAATGTTTAGAAGAACTTGGTGCAGAAGTAGAAGTTGGTCCATTGTTATGGGTTCGGGAGTTCATCAGCAAGAATCACGTTGAGAATCAAAAAAATGAGGACCGAATACATATTGTAGAGCATATATTCGAAGCTTTCTTAGAGAAGGTTCCAAAACACTTTCAGCCACTTTCTCCAGATTCTACTCAACTAGAAATCGAGTGGCTCCCTATCGATCGGCTATCAGATTATAATTACTATCCTAGAGAGATCATTCCGTTGATTAAAGAGATGGTCCATTCGAAAGACAGTAAACTTACTTATGTTGGAGATATAAATTAGATTTTAAGAACAACTTTAAAAGGGGGAGTTTGTTTTGTGGTGGCTGCTACTATTTATCATCGGAATTTTAGTTTTAGCATATGTCATAGATTACAGAAAAAAGAAAAGAAATGATAACCATACCCGTAATATCGACCCTAGCGTAAGGCAAGGTGAAGTGGGTAGCAGTTGGAATAGCGGTGATGGTCCTAATGGATTATAGAAAATGAAAACGCAGAGTTTATTCATTTCCTCTGCGTTTTCGTGTGTTTTTTACTGCTTCATATATTCATCTTCCCCGTCTTGCAAAATCTACAAATCGGAAACGATCTAGTCGGTGACGAGATTCTGTGTATTGAAAGAGGCTCGCATCTTCTAGATACACATAGTTTTTCACGACAACAATATGCTCAAAACGATCTAGATCTAACAACTCTTTATCTTCTTCCGTACAATCTTCAACGACTATTTCTTTTTTTGCAAAACTGATCTTCAGACCTAACTCATTCTCTAAATAAGCGTAGATAGATTGTTCCGCAATTTCTTTCGTGAGCTTTGGTACGTACTTTTTTAAGAAGTAATCTTTGTCCAAAATGATCGTCTCTCCGTCAAGCTCCCGGGAACGAATCACTTTCCAAGTAAGCTCTTCAGGTTCTGTCTGGAGCTGCTGTTGAAGAAACTCATCCGGCTCGATCAAACCAAATTCATGAACAGTCGTTACACTGTTCTTTCCCATAGACTCTGACAACTCTTGAAAACTTACTAGACCCGAAACAGGAAAGCTAAATTTGTTTGTCTCTAGAACGATTGATCCTCTACCACGGATTTTTTGTATAAAACCGTTTTGCGATAGAAGGTTTAGTGCCTTTCTGACAGTCTCCCTCGATGTTTTGTATTGTTCTGCTAAATCATGTTCGGAAGGAAGCTGCGTATTAGCCTTTATGACACCCTTTTGAATTTGTGCAGATATTTCCTGATAGATTTCTTGAAATTTATTTTTTCTCATCATTATTCACCATACATAGTGTAGCATTATTTTTTTAAGTGAAAAACGACAGATTCATACGGTCGTAATGAAAAGGAAGAAAGGTCTTCTGGTGTACCTTCATAATTACTGATTAATACTTCTCCTGATAGATCTGTAAGATCAATGGATTTTGGCAGTTCAAAATCTGTGCTCTTGCAATAAAAATTATTCACGACAAGAAGTTTTTCCCCATTGTCAGCGTTACGGACATAAGCGAAAATTTCAGGATGATCTTCAAGAATCAATTGATAATCGCCATATGTGATTACATCTATTTGTTTTCTTAGTTTATTGAGCTTTTGATAATGATAGAAAATAGAGTTCTCATCATTTATGGCTGCCTCGGCATTGATTTCTTTAAAGTTTGACGCAACCGGAATCCAAGGTTCCCCTGTAGTAAAACCTGCATTTTCACTATTATTCCATTGAACAGGTGTACGAGAATTATCACGTGATTTATGCTTAAGAATCTCTAGGACTTCCTCTTCTGTATAACCTTCTTCTATTAATAGATTGAACATGTTTAACGACTCTACATCACGGTACTGATTAATCTTTGTGAATTTAGGGTTTGTCATCCCAAACTCTTCGCCTTGATAGATATAAGGTGTGCCTTGCATCATATGAATCGTAGTCGCCAGCATTTTTGCAGATTGCACACGATATTCACCGTCATTACCGTAGCGTGATACGATTCGCGGCTGATCATGGTTGCACCAGAATAACGCGTTCCATCCACCACCCCTATGCATCTCCACTTGCCAAGTCGAAAGTATGTCTTTTAATTTTTGAAAATCAAAATCAGCGATGCTCCATTTTTCACCGTTCGGATAATCGACTTTTAAGTGATGAAAATTGAAAGTCATGCTTAATTCGTTTCGCTCTGGATTCGTATACTTGATGCAATTATCGATTGTTGTGGATGACATCTCACCTACTGTGAGAACATCATATTTTGAGAACACTTCCTTGTTCATCTCTTGCATAAATTCGTGCACACGCGGACCATCTGTGTAGAATTTCCGGCCATCACCTGGTGCTATAGAGCCATCATCATCAGGAAAATCTTGATTTTTTGAAATCAGGTTGATCACATCTAGACGGAAGCCATCTACCCCTTTTTCAAACCAATAGTTCATCATCTCATAAACGCGCTGACGAACTTCTGTGTTCTCCCAGTTTAGATCCGCTTGTGTGACATCAAATAAGTGGAGATAGTATTGACCGGTCTCTTCATCAAGCCTCCAAGCGGATCCACCAAATTTTGAAACCCAATTTGAAGGCTCTCCATCTTTACCAGAATCTTTCCAGATATAAAAATCACGATAAGGATTATCTTTTGACAGACGTGATTGTTTAAACCATTCATGCTCTGTACTTGTATGGTTCACTACGATATCCATGATGATCTTCAGATCTCTCTGGTGTGCCTCTTGAAGCAGACGATCAAAGTCCTCCATCGTTCCATAATCTTCAAAGATTTTGTAATAGTCCCGGATGTCATAACCGTTGTCACGTTGAGGAGAGTCATAGATCGGAGTAAGCCATAGAACGTCTACTCCTAAGTCTTTAAGATAATCTAACTTCTTTATGATTCCGTCAATATCTCCTGTTCCGTTTCCTGTCGTATCGTTAAAGCTCTTTGGATAGATTTGATACACAACAGATCGCTTCCACCATGGTTCCTTCTTCATACTTTCACCGCCATATTTGTTTTAGTAATGAAAACAACCGGAAATAAAATAGTGCCCTTCCGGTCGTTTTTGTTTAATAGTCTACTTCGATTTTTTTACTTTTGCATAAAGGTACGTTAATACAAACGGTACGACAAGTGCGATTCCCATTCCGATAAAGAATGATCCCCAGCTTCCTGGCAAGATGGAAAGGAATCCAGGTATACCGCCTACTCCAATGGATGAAGCGCGAACACCGGCAACTGTAATCACGATCCCAGCGATAGCAGAACCAATCATCGCGAAGATGAACGGATAACGGAAGCGTAAGTTCACTCCAAACATCGCTGGCTCAGTGATTCCAAGATACGCTGATAATGCTGACGTTCCAGCGAGTCCTTTAAGCTTTTCATCACGTGTTGCCATAAACATCGCAAGTGCTGCAGAACCTTGTGCAATGTTTGATAGTGCAAGCATCGGCCAAAGAAAAGTACCACCTGTGTTAGAGATAAGCTGCAGGTCGACTGCTAAGAACGTATGATGCATTCCTGTAACAACAAGTAGAGAGTAGAAACCACCATAGATCAACCCACCTAACCATGCAAAGTTATCAAAGATGGATACGAAAAAGTCTGTAATGCTATTACCGATCGTAAACGTGATCGGTCCGATAACGATAAACGCTAAAAATCCTGTTACTAATAATGTAATTGGAGCTACTAATAATAGCTGCAAAGCATCAGGAATACGTTTTTTCAAGAAAAGTTCTATTTTTGCTAAAAAATAAGATGCGATTAGAACCGGCAACACTTGACCTTGATAACCTACCTTTTCAATGGGTAGACCAAATAAGTTCCATGTTGGAATGTCCTTTGTCTTTCCGTAATCCCATGCGTTCAACAGATCTGGATGGACAAGCATCAGTCCGAGAACGATACCAAGTAATGGACTTCCACCAAACTTTTTAACCGCTGACCAACCGATCAGACCAGGTAAGAACACGAAAGCCGTATTCGCGATCAAGTTGATCATCCCTGCTAGATCAGCCCAGTTCTGATGAACATCAATAAAAGATTTCTTATCATAAAAAATATCCGGGCCAGTCAGGATGTTGTTGATCCCCATCAGTAGACCTGCCGTTACGATCGCAGGAAGTATCGGGATAAAAATATCTGCTAACGCTTTAATCGCTCGTTGCAGTGGATTGAGCTTCTTACTCGCCTCATCCTTTATATCTTCTTTCGACGCTCGCCCTGTACCTGTAATATCAATGAACTCGTTATAAACCTTATCAACCGTTCCTTGCCCAATCACGACTTGAAATTGGCCGTTTGTAGAAAAGGAACCTTTTACAAGATCAATATTCTCTAAAGCCTTCTCGTCTACTTTCCCCTCGTCTTTAAGAGCAAGACGAAGGCGCGTTACACAGTGAGTGGCTGCTGATATATTTTCTTTACCGCCGAGAGCTTCGACGATCTGTTCAGCTGATTCGCGTATTTTGCTCATTCTGTTCCCTCCTAGAAACCGTTTCCATTTCACCTGATAAAAAAGCCATATATCTCTATACCCTTAACTATCATTCAATGAAAACTTGTTCACCCTAATAATGTGTCTAAGCGTTTTCATAAAACCCCAAACTTGTATATACATCTTACAAAAATAATTTAACCTGTATATACAAATATGTCAATCACTTCGATCATATGGTGAAATTTACCGTAATCAGCTACTTTTTCTTTTCTCCTTATTTTTTGCTATAATCTGTTACATATAGAGAAACGAGAATAAAGGAGATTTTATGATGTCACCTAAAAAAGCACTTACGATTGCAGGATCAGATACAAGCGGTGGAGCTGGTATTCAAGCTGATTTAAAAACTTTTCAAGAGCTAGGCGTGTACGGTATGACTGCTCTGAATGTTGTGGTTGCCCAAGACCCACATCGTGATTGGTTTCATGAAGTATTCTTGCTTCCTAACGATCTATTCAAAGCACAATTAGAAACGGTTGTTTCTGGAATTGGTCTTGATGCATTAAAGACTGGTATGCTTGCATCCGTGGAAGCTATCCAGATAACCGCAGATCTCATTGAAAAACACGATCTTCAAAACGTTGTAGTAGACCCAGTTATGGTTTGTAAAGGCGCAGAACCTCTACACCCTGAACTTGCTAGTACACTTCAAAATGTACTGGTCCCTAAAGCGACTGTCGTAACACCAAATCTATTTGAAGCTGCTCAACTAGCTGGTATGGAACCGATCACGACTGTTGAACAGATGATGGAAGCTGCTCATAAGATTCAAGCGAATGGAGCTAAATATGTAATCGTTAAAGGCGGCGCAAAACTTGAACACGAAAATGCCGTTGACGTACTTTATGATGGACAAGAGTTTGAAGTTTTAGAATCTGAAAGAATTGAAACAACGTGGACGCATGGAGCAGGCTGCACGTTCTCAGCAGCGATTACAGCTGAACTTGCTAAAGGAAAGCCAGTACGCGAAGCTATCTTAACGGCAAAAGATTTCATTACAGAAGCTATCTCAGCAGGGTTCGAAATTAACCAATATGTAGGACCAACTTGGCATGGTGCTTACCGTGATAAATTAAACAAATAATTTTTAGTGAAGACTGATCATCTTTGATCGGTCTTTTTTGTTCTATAAAAAAATCTTTATGACTACAAATCTGAAAAACGACATCATTCGTGGACCGACCAACTACTTTCACAGTTTTACGTTCAGCTTTTTAAAATGATAGGCATATCATACACGTTATTTAAGAATTTGAATTATAATAAGTACATCTATTCAGCACTGGAGTGTGAAGATATGCAGCTCATACAAACCAACGAAGTCCAGAAAACACTGGATCAGCTTATTGGAAAAGAACTTTATCTACATTTAGAAACAACCAATGGCGCATATGCCAATCATAATAACGAGAGTGTTCTAACCGTTAACGCATATATTCGAAATGGTAAAGTAACACCCTTATCAGGAAAAATCATGGGAAACGGCCCCTACCGTGTTGGCTTAAAAATTGAGCTAGGATGGATTTATGCAGAAGGTTTAACACATTGGGAAATCGATTCTGAAGGAAGATTACTGATGGCAGGTCATGACGCTGAAGGTAGACTTGCAGTAGCTCTTCAACTGAGCTCTTCCCCATTTGATGTATAAGGAGGATATATAAATGGATGATCATTTACTCGTGATCTTCCCCCATCCAGACGATGAAGCGTTCGGAGTGTCGGGGACGATTGCTCAGCACACTAAAAAGGGATTACCCGTTACTTATATTTGCTTAACGCTCGGTCAGATGGGCAGAAATATGGGAAATCCACCATTTGCTACTCGTGAATCGCTTCCACTTATTCGGCAAAAAGAGCTAAAAGATGCCTGTGATGCAGTAGGCATTCAAGATCTGCGACAGTTTGGATTACGCGATAAAACGGTAGAATTTGAAGATGAGAAATTTTTAGCAGATCAATTCTTAGCTGTTATCGATGAGGTAAAGCCAACACGTCTCATCACTTTTTATCCAGGATATAGCGTACACCCTGACCATGAAGCTACAGCAAGAGCAGTCGTGCGTGCAGTAGGAAGCATGCCTGAGATGGATCGCCCGGAACTATTATGTGTGGCTTTCGCAAAAAATTCTGAGGAAGATTTAGGAGCTCCACATGTAGTGACAGATATCTCGGATGTTTTTGCAGAAAAAATGAACTGTATCAAAGCACATCGATCTCAAACACAATGGCTAGTAGATAGCGTTGATAAAGATCCTGCCATGCTGGCTTGGGTAAAAAATGAGAGATTTTGGCGTTATCCTTTATAAACGAATAAAGGTTAATTAACCCATTGGCCTTTGAAGGCCGTGGGTTATTTTTTTGGGGAAATACTTGAATTTTCAAAAAAATGTACAAATCCATGTAGCATTTTCCTGATATTGTGGTATACTAATTGTAACAAATCGTTCACAATTTAGACGCTAATTCGTCAAAATTGTAAGCGTAAACAATACTTCAAGGGGTTGATTAGTAATGGATGTTTTTATGGTTTACTTATTTGTAGCGACTGCCACGCCATTATTTTTATGGAATGATAGTCGTAAGTTAGCCTTATGGCAAACGCCGTTCATCGCCCTTTTATGGACTTACGTTGTGTTATTCATGGCTAATGATAGCTTAAGCTTATTCGTACACAGTTTCTTCATCACCGTATTCATCGCAAATGTTGTTTTTGCTCATTATGCAGCATACATCGTATGGGGCCGTCCATATTTGGCGAAACGAAAGATGGAAAAAGCAAAATATTAATTTAAACTTTCATCCCCTCTATTATTAGAGGGGTTTTTGTATTTATTGGGAATTTATCTCATTCAGATTTTCTAATATATACTTCCATATCACGTCCTCACATCCCCTCAACTCCTATGACCTAATTATCCCGCTTTTCTTCTGTTTTCTTCACTATTTGCTTGTTTTCTACACTATCTCATCAATACCTGTTGTGTTTAAATCTCACCATGTTATACTCGTTACCGTTGAAATTTTGAACGGAAAATGAATTCTTATAACTTACAAAACAGGAGTGATTTTTAACAGATATGATAATTAACGAATCAAAAAACAAACGAATTGTAATTAAAATTGGGTCCAGTTCTTTAACGAGCAGACTTGGTGATATTAGCAGACATAAATTAGAGCGACTCGTTGATGAAGTCGTTAAATTAAAAGATGACGGCCACGAGGTATTACTCGTATCTTCAGGCGCAGTGGCAGCAGGATATAGACGTTTAGGCTGTTTGAACCGTCCTACATCTCTTGCTGAAAAACAAGCGGCTGCATCGATCGGGCAAGGTTTGTTAATGGAATCTTATTCTGAACGTTTTATATCTCACGGTTATACCGCTTCACAGATTTTAATTACGAGAAGTGACTTTTCTGACCGTGATCGTTACCATAATGCCCGAAACACGATCAACGTTCTTTTAGATCGAGGAATCATACCAATCGTAAACGAAAATGACACGGTTACAGTAGAGCGACTTAAGTTTGGTGACAATGACACGCTTTCGGCAAAAGTGGCAGGACTTGTTGATGCGGATCAGCTCATCATTCTATCTGATATCGATGGGCTTTACACGAATGACCCTCGAAAAAATCCTAATGCAAAACTTTTAACGAAAGTTAGTGAAATTACACCGGAAATCGAGGAATCTGCAGGAGAACCTGGAAGTGCGGTAGGTACTGGAGGCATGCGTTCAAAGATTGATGCTGTAAAAATCGCAATGGCTTCTGGAATTTCATCTTTCCTTGGCAATGCAACATCACCAGATATCATTCACAAAGCCGTTATCGGCAAGGCCAGAGGAACGTATTTTGTTCCTGGTAAAAGTGAATTCAATCTTGATACAAAGCGACAATGGATTGCTTTCCACTCTGGTCCAGAAGGTGAGATCGTAGTCTCGAATAAAGCGAAGCAAGGTATTGATGAGCTCAAAAGTCTTTATCCTACAGGCATTCGCTACGTAAGTGGTCATTTTAAAAAAGGTTCAGTTGTTCGCATCAAAGATTTAGACGGAAATGAAGTGGGTCTTGGTGTATCGAATTATTCTTCTAAACAGTTGATCAAGATTAAAGGTATTTCGCGTGATGAGCTGGCTGAAGTCGGCCCTGAAGAAGCCATTAATAACAATGATTTAGTCTGCCACACTCGTTTGGCAGTACCTATTCACTAATATAGATTTTCGAAAATGTAAGGTTTAATATACAAGGAGGCGTTGGATGAGTACTTTTAAAAGTACAACCAAAAATAGTGATGTGAAAGACCAAGCAAAGTTAGCACAGGAAGCTTCAAAAAAACTGGCACTCCTCAGTGAAAAAGATAAAAATAAAGCACTACTGGTGATTGCTGATACGTTAGAAAGCGAAACAGATTTTATCTTAGAACAAAACAAAAAAGATCTAGTTAATGGTGAAAACAATAATTTCTCTGAAGCTTTAATGGATCGTTTGCGCTTAACAGAAGACCGCGTTAAAGAGTTTGCTAACGGACTACGAGAGGTTGTTGAGTTAAAGGATCCTGTAGGTGAAATTCTGTCTGACTGGACACTTGATAACGGATTAAACGTAGAGCAAGTTCGTGTACCATTAGGTGTGATCGGTATGATATATGAAGCACGACCAAACGTAACAGTGGATGCGACAGGACTTGCATTAAAGTCTGGAAACTCGATCGTACTAAAAGGCGGTTCCAACGCTATTCATTCAAACTCAGCGATTGTCTCTGTTATTCATAAAGCATTAAGAGCAACAAAAATTCCCGAAGATGCTGTCCAATTTATTGCTTCTACAGATCGCGAAGCAGCGGGTCAATTGTTTACGATGAAAGAGCATATTGATGTGTTAATTCCTCGTGGTGGCGGAAATCTCATTAGAACGGTTGTTGAGAATGCTACAGTTCCAGTCTTAGAGACAGGTGTCGGCAATTGTCACATTTATATTGATCAGTTTGCAGATATTGATAAAGCCCTGAGCATCATGGAGAACGCCAAAACAGATCGACCGGCTGTTTGTAATGCCGCAGAGACGTTTATTTTCCATGAAGCATGGCTGAATGATCATGCTGGACAAGTTACAGCTCTTTTTGATAAGTACGATATTGAAGTGCATGGCGATGAAAAAGCAGCAGAGTTATTGCCCGATGTAATACCTGCTAATGAAAAGGATTGGGCTGAAGAATATTTAAGTTTAGCCGTTGCAGTTAAAGTGGTTAGCTCTGCCGAAGAAGCTGTTGCCCATATTGAACGTTATGGCACAAAGCATTCTGAAGCAATCGTAACTGAAAATCCAGAAAATGCTGTTGCTTTCTTAAACAGTGTTGACGCAGCTGCCGTTTACCATAACGCGTCTACACGTTTTACGGATGGGTCAGCGCTAGGATTCGGAGCAGAGATCGGTATATCCACACAAAAGCTTCATGCTCGTGGTCCAATGGGACTGCCAGCACTAACGACGATTAAGTATCGTATGACTGGTGACGGACAGGTTAGATAATTATATTGTAAACAGTCCCTTAGTTGGGGCTTTTTTTTGTAGAAATAAAGAAGGTGAAGCTAGGATGGTGAGAGAATGTTTTTCAAAAGGAGGTCGTTTATGTTAGTTAAAGATCGCGGAAAGTCTATAAGGATTAGAAAGCTTGAAGTTATGCATCGACGAGTGATTAAGCTTCACCCCAAATATTTGACCATGGAAGATGAATTAAGTGGAAGGTTAGCCGGACATTTTGGTGAGCAGTCGAATGACTACTTTTTAAAACCTTTTCGGGACTTCTCTGTTATGCATGACCTGAGGCTTACAGCGCATGAAAGTTATTTCCAGATCGACACCCTGCTTCTCTCCCCTCGTTATCTCTTAAACCTCGAAGTGAAATACATTACTGGAACCTTGGTTTTTGACCATCTCAACCAAGTCATCAGAGTAAAAGATGATGGATCCGAAGAAGCTTTTCGGAATCCTATTTTCCAAGTAAAGCGCCAACAATCTCACCTTATTGAATGGATGATAAAAAACCGAATACCTCCAATCCCTGTTCGCTCACTGGTTGTGATGAGCAATTCGAGAACCATTATTAAAGCCCCTCCCTCAAATAAAGATGTCCTTCATTATATTACTCATAGTCCCTATTTGCAGGAGAAAATTAAGATGATTGATAAGATGTATACGGACGAGAAGCTGACGATAAAAGAGGTCACTAAACTCTCCAAATTGCTTGTTCGACATCATTGTCCTGAAAACCCTGATCTTCTCAAAAGGTATGGGATTGAAGAAAAAGATATCATCAAGGGCGTTTATTGTACGGAGTGTTTTTATTTGCCGGTTGTGCGAAAAAAAGCTGTTTGGCTTTGTCCTAAATGTTTGCATAAAAGTAAAGACCTTCACCTTTCTTCACTTTCTGATTATGTCCTTTTGTTTGGAAAAAGCATAACTAATAAACAGTTATGTGAATTCCTATGTCTTTCATCTAGGCATATAGGAAAGCGACTACTTAATGATATGAACTTACCTCATACAGGTGGAAAGAAAGGAAGAGTTTACACACTACCTGATCCGTATTGAGATTCTTAAGGAGTCGATGACCAAATTTTTGATTCGCTCACAAACTTCTCGAATCGCTCATAAACTTCTCGAATCGCTCACAAACTTCTCGAATCGCTCACAAACCTCTCGAATCGCTCACAAACCTCTCGAATCGCTCATGAATCCACAGTTTACTTAATACAATCACGTGTAAAGGCCACCAATAAATGCAAAAAAGCCTCTTGCTAAAGAAATAATCCCTAGCAAGAGGCTTTCAAATGTTTAATTATTATTCATGACTCCCATGTTCACCCGAATCATGCTCACTACCTCCACCATGATTCTCATGGTTTTCAGTCTTCGGTGAGTGCTGGTGCTTATCATGCTTCGCGTGACCTGCTGCCATTACCCAAACAGAACCGATTACGATAACAATCGCAACGAATGCTGCAAATAGGATGTTACCGATCTGTACACGGCTCGTTAAGTTACTCTTCGTCGAGTTCTCTGTTACGTGCATGAACATCAAGAGCTGAAGAGCAGCTTGTAGGAAAGCAAAACCGAAAATGATAATTAAAATCCAAGTCATTGATAGATCTGTTTCAAGCGCAATCCAAAGTGCGAATAGTGTTAGCACGATGGATAACACAAAACCGATTAAATGTTTCCACGGAAAGCCGTGGTGTTCATTAGCTACAGTTTTATTAGCCATTATGCATCACCATCCCCATCAGATAAACGGCTGTGAAGATAAAGATCCACACTACGTCTAAGAAGTGCCAGTATAGACTGGTGATGAAAACTTTTGCAGATGTAGCTGGCGTTAGACCGCGCTTAGCTACTTGAATCAAGACCATCGTTACCCAGAAGATACCGAACGTTACGTGAGCACCGTGAGTACCTACAAGAACGAAGAACCCTGACCATGCTGCACTTGTACCGATATTAGCACCTTCGTGAATGAAGTGTAAGAACTCTTCAATCTCAAAATAAAGGAATCCAAGACCAAGACCTAAAGTGATGGCCATCCAAGTGATCAAACCTTTTACATTTTGACGGCGCATCTCATGAACCGCAAGTCCACAGGTAAAACTACTTGTTAAGAGCAAGAACGTTTGGATTAACAAACTCTTTACTTCAAATAGCTCACCAGGTGATGGACCATCAGCGATACGATGTTCTAAAACCATATAAGTTGCAAATAATGTCGCGAACAACGCGATTTCTGCCCCGAGGAAAATCCAGAAACCGAGAATATTTAAACGCCCAGTCTCCGAACGATACTCTAAAGGCGTGTTGGGGTCGTGTGTTTCTGCATGTGCCATTTTTTCACGCCTCCTTATTTAGAAATCTTTTCTGTTTCGATTACTTCTTCAACACTTACATAATAACCATCATCATACTCGAATGAACGATAGAACAATGTTGCAAACACACCGATCATTCCAGCGATCGCCATCCACATCCAGTCGAACACCATTCCGAATCCGGCAACAAAGAAGAAAGATGCCATGATGAATGGAACACCAGAGTTACTTGGCATATGAATCGGTTTAATATCTTCAACTTTTAACTTCTCAACTTTTCCAGCTTGCTTCTGTCTCCAGAAGTGATCAAGACCTGTTACTTCAGGAATCTTAGCAAAGTTATAGAATGGAGGCATTGCTGTAGGCGTAGACCATTCTAAAGTACGGCCATCCCAAGCATCTCCAGTTGTTTCACGCTTCGCGTAACGGAAGCTGTAGTACATATTGTAAACAAGGATTAAGAATGCGATCCCCATCATGAATCCACCGATCGTAGATACCATGTTCAATGGACCCCAGCCAGACTCTTCGCTGTACGTGTAAACACGACGAGGCATACCGTCTAGACCAAGGAAGTATTGTGGGAAGAAACATACGTTAAATCCGATTGTGAATACCCAGAATACCCATTTACCGATACGTTCGTTCAGCTTGTAACCAAACATCTTCGGATACCAGTAGATCAAACCAGCGAAACAAGCAAATACTGTACCCGCGATCAACACATAGTGGAAGTGAGATACTAGGAAGTATGTGTTGTGGTACTGATAGTCAGCTGCTGCCATGGCTAGCATGACACCTGTAACCCCACCGATTACGAAGTTCACGATAAATCCGAGTGACCAAAGCATCGGGGTCGTAAATTGAATCTTACCTCTGTACATCGTAAACAACCAGTTAAAGATCTTAACCCCGGTCGGTATACCGATCGCCATCGTTGTGATGGAGAATACAGAGTTAACAAGTGCTCCTGAACCCATCGTAAAGAAGTGATGGACCCAAACCAAGAAACTGTATCCTGCGATTAAAAGCATAGACCAAATCATGGCTTTGTAACCAAATAGCGTTTTTCTAGAGAACGTAGAGATAATCTCTGAGAACATACCGAATGCCGGCAGAATTACGATATATACCTCAGGGTGACCCCATAGCCAGAAAAGGTTGGCCCAAAGCATATCCATTCCCGCTCCTTGCAGAGTGAAGAAATGGCTGCCGAATAAACGGTCAAATGTCATAAGTGCTAGTGCTACAGTAAGAATCGGGAAAGCGAAAATAATGATAACCATTGTTACAAGTGATGACCAAGTGAACATTGGCATACGGAACAATGTCATTCCCGGCGCACGCATCTTAAGAATCGTAACTAAGAAGTTAATACCGGTTAAGAGCGTACCAATACCTGCGATCTGTAGACCGAGCAGATAATAGTTCTGTCCAGGTCCTGGACTGAGCTCGTTACTCGCAAGCGGCATGTAACTCGTCCAACCTGCTGATGGAGATCCACCGATAACGAATGAGATGTTGAACAACATCGCACCAATAAAGAACGTCCAGAAACTAACTGCGTTTAAATAAGGATAAGCTACGTCACGAGCTCCGATTTGTAATGGAACAACGACGTTAATCAAACCGATCAAGAACGGCATCGCCATGAAGATGATCATGATCGTACCGTGTGTTGTAAAGATTTCGTTATAGTGCTGTGAATCGAGGAACTTAGCCTCTGGAACCGCTAGCTGTGTACGCATTAAGAGGGCATCTACCCCACCGCGGAACAGCATCAATACAGCGGAAACGATATACATGATACCTAGTTTTTTATGGTCAACTGTTGTAAGCCATTCGTCCCACAACCATTTCCATTTTTTATATTTAGTAAGATAGAACAGGATACCCACCATCGTTAGTACGATGGATACGTCAGCACCATAAATCATCGGGTCGCCTGTTACGAAAAATTCATCCCATTTCATATTGAAATGCCTCCTCTGTTAATGGGCATGAGAATCCCCATGAGACTCTGATTCAGATTCTTCTAGCTTCTTCATCTCTTCTTCACGCTTCTTCTTTTCTTCCTTCGCTGCTCTTGAGTGAGGAATCTTCTCTTCATAACCCAAACGTTCGCGAGCATCTAACGCGTATTCAGCGTTTGTAGCATGGTCTACCCAATCTAAGTGAGTAGAAGAGAAAGTCATTTCTTTCACATGACCAGGAAGCATCAGCTTGTCATACTGCCCCTTCGAAAGCTCAGGAGCATCAGCTTTTGTTTCGCTCGCCCATTTTTCGAACTCTGCATCGGACATTGCCATCACATCAAACGTATGATTAGTAAATCCTTCACCAGTAAAGTTGGAGTTACGTCCTTCATACGTCCCTTGCTCGTCAGCTTGCAGGTAAAGCTCTGTCTCCATGCCAGCCATCGCATATTTCTGACCACCTAATTGAGGTACCCAGAACGATGCCATCGAATCAGCTGAAGTCAGCTTGAACAAAACAGGTCGATCTTCAGGAATATGAAGATAGTTAACTGTTTCAATATCTTGCTCTGGATATGAGAACACCCATTTCCAGTTTACAGATGTTGCATGGATCACCAATGGCTTTTGATCTTTTGACTTTTCAGGAGGTCCTTCAAGAGAATAGATACTCTTTACCGTTGGAATCGCTAATGCAATAACGATGATGATAGGAATGATCCACCAAATCGTTTCAAGAAGATGACTTCCTTCATTATCTGGATCATAGCCTTTATGGTTTTTGCGATCACGATATTTATAAACAATAAAAGCAGTAAGTGCGTAAACAACTATTAGGATAAATAACATAAACCAGATGGAATACATGATCAGATCCCTCTGCTCTGCTCCTACAGGTCCTTTTGGATCTAAAACAATCATATCGCTGCAGCCGCTAAGCATAAATACGGCCATCAATAACCCGAATGTAAAAAACGGCTTAAACCGTCGCATCACCAGGTCCACCTTCCTTTCTCTATTTACAAGCATTTACTTTTGCCTAATAAAAAACGAACCAAGAGTGATTATAGAGCATTGTGAATTAAATCACAATGTAAAACATAGGCAAAAATTTAAATGACAAAAACCTTTGCTTTCATAGTACCAGAATCCTAATAAATGTGACTCTATCCACAACAAATGTCACGATTACTTCAAATAAAGCTCACAACTTTATCACAGTTTCGACATAGAATGTTCACGATTTTGGAAGAGACTTCTTCCATTGGTAAACAGTCTTGAGATTTTTAAAAGTTCAGTTTTTACTTTTTACCCTAAAACCAACCAACATACACCTGCCTATGTAATTTTTTCAAATAAAAAACGACCTTGCCTGTATAAGACAAGATCGTTATTATTTTACTTTTATGCGCTTACTTCAACTTGATTTTCGGTATCATTATAAACATTCGTATCGAGCTGATTCTGCACCTTACTTGTTAAAAGTCCAGAAGTCATCGAACCACTTACGTTAACAGCGGTACGACCCATGTCGATCAATGGCTCAACAGAGATCAATAGACCTGCTAAAGCGATAGGAAGATCCATTGCGGAAAGTACCAGGATCGCCGCAAACGTCGCTCCGCCTCCAACACCTGCTACACCAAATGAACTTAGTGCTACAACTACAACCAATGTCAACAAGAACGATGGAGACAACGGATCGATTCCGACTGTTGGAGCTATCATGACCGCAAGCATCGCCGGATAAATTCCAGCACATCCGTTTTGTCCGATCGAAAGACCGAATGAACCTGAGAAGTTCGCGATTCCATCAGGTACACCCATGCTCTTTTGCGTACGAATATTTAAAGGAAGTGCGCCTGCACTCGTACGAGATGTGAAAGCAAAGGATAATACCGGGAATGATTTCTTCATATAAGTAATTGGATTCAAACCTGCAAATGTTAAAAGCAATAAGTGAATGCCGAACATGATCAGCAATGCTACATATGAAGCAATTACGAACTTACCTAGTTTTGCGATTGCATCCATATCACTTAGTGCAACTGTTTTGGTCATTAGCGCAAGAACCCCATATGGAGTTAGACGAAGAATCAACGTTACTACTCGCATGATAACTGCATAAAACGCATCAACGATTTTAGCAAAAAGCTCTGCATGCTCCTCTTGCTTGCGTTTGACTCCAAGATAAGCCACGCCCAAGAATGCAGCAAAGATAACGACAGCGATCGTCGAAGTCGGACGAGCTCCTGTGAAATCTAAGAATGGGTTAGCTGGTAATAATGAAAGAACCTGTTGTGGAAGCGTAAGATCTTTCACTTCAGCAAACGTACCTTCCATCTGCTCACCGCGCGCTGTTTCTGCATCTCCTTGCTCGATCTGAACAGCCTCAAGATCGAAAACCGTTGAAGTTGCAATTCCGACAACCGCGGCAATTGCAGTTGTACCTATTAAGATTCCTATGATCAATCCACTAAGTTTTCCGATGTTTCCTTTTAAGTTCAGACGCGTAAACGCTGAAAGGATCGAAATAAATACGAGTGGAACAACGATCATTTTTAAGAACGTTACATAACCACCACCGACTAAATTGAACCAGTCAGTCGATTTAGCTGCTACCTCAGAGTCAGCTCCATACCCGTACTGAAGTCCAAGTCCGAACAAAATCCCTAGACCAAGACCCGTAAAAACACGCTTAGAGAATGAAACGTGCTTTTTTTGCATGTAATACAAAACACCCAATAGTATAAGCATAATTGCAATATTCGATAAAACTAAACCAGTAGTCACCTACAAGCCCCCCTTTAGTTAACTAAATTAAATTAATACAATTAAACCCATCTGTCAAGTAGGGATTACCAGTAGAACGTTTTTTGGCTGCCACCTCCTCACACAAAAAAAGACAAGCTTTTAATAAGAGTAAGCCCATCATTAGTGTGTTTATGCCGTAGTCACAGGTGAAATATTTAGTTGTGATACAGATATATTCAACTTAAAACTAAGATATGCTTGTTTTTGTAACAAATTCTTATGACTTGGTACTAGAATGAATCTCGACGCGTGTCATATCCATGATGAAATGATTCATAAATACATCTGTATGTGGGCAAAATATACTTTAAAGAGATTGAGGAGTGAAAAAATATGGCACGCGGAAAATCGTTCGAACATAAAAAACAAGGTCATCCGGGAAGATTTCCTGATAATACCCTTCAGAATCGATTGGTTGAAAAGTCGGATGAAACAGATTCAGTGAACCTTGCAACAAAAGAAGCATTTAAGAACCGAACTGGTGAGCAGGAATAGATAACGATCATGGCACTCTTGGAAAATCTTCCATGGGTGCTTTTTCTTTTTTAAGATTACGTATGCACCTATTGAGTTCCTTCCCCATTCAATACTATAATCAAGAGGGTACAAATTACTGACAGAAAAGGTGTTATATAGATGAGTATTTTAACGGTGCAAGGCTTAAGCCATGGTTTTGGCGATCGTGCCATATTTAATGATGTTTCCTTCCGTCTGCTTAAAGGTGAGCACATCGGATTGATCGGTGCTAATGGTGAAGGTAAATCAACATTTATGAATATTATTACAGGCAAACTAAAGCCTGATGAAGGTAAAGTAGAATGGGCTAAAAAGGTACGTGTCGGCTATCTTGATCAGCACACGGTCCTACAAAAAGGCATGTCGATCCGCGATGTGTTGAAGAGCGCGTTTCAATACTTGCTTGATATGGAAAACGAAATGAACAGCATGTACGAAAAAATGGGTGAAGCGACACCTGAAGAGCTTGAAAAGATGCTTGAAGATGTTGGTGTCATTCAAGATACATTAACGAACAACGACTTTTACGTGATCGATGCAAAAGTTGAAGAGATCGCGCGTGGACTTGGTCTTGATGATATCGGTTTAGACCGTGACGTACACGATCTAAGTGGTGGGCAGCGTACAAAAGTATTGCTTGCTAAGCTTTTATTAGAAAAGCCAGAGATCTTATTGCTGGATGAGCCGACAAACTATCTGGATGAGCAGCATATCGAGTGGCTGAAACGCTATCTGCAGGAGTACGAAAATGCGTTCATCTTAATCTCGCATGATATTCCTTTCTTAAACAGCGTTATCAACTTGATCTATCACATGGAAAATCAAGAGTTAAACCGTTATGTTGGAGATTACGACCACTTTAAATCTGTCCATGAGATGAAAAAATCTCAGTTGGAAGCAGCATTTAAACGTCAACAGCAAGAGATTGCCGGATTGAAGGATTTCGTTGCACGTAACAAAGCACGTGTTTCCACTCGAAACATGGCCATGTCCCGACAAAAGAAACTTGATAAGATGGATGTTATTGAACTCGCTAAAGAAAAACCAAAGCCGGAGTTCAATTTTAAAGAAGCGCGCACACCAAGCAAACTGATCTTTGAAACGAAAGATCTTGTTATCGGATATGACGAACCACTTTCTAAACCGTTGAACCTGCGTATGGAACGCGGTCAAAAAATTGCTTTAGTCGGTGCGAACGGTATCGGTAAAACAACTTTACTTCGCAGCATCCTTGGTGAGATCACCCCTGTTTCAGGTTCCGTTGAGCGCGGTGAAAACCTAGAGATCGGTTATTTCGAGCAAGAAGTGAAGTCAGCGAACTATAATACATGTATCGATGAAATCTGGAGTGAATTTCCTGGTTTCTCACATCATGAGGTTCGTGCTGCTCTCGCGAAGTGTGGCCTAACGACTAAACACATCGAGAGTAAAGTTGAAGTACTAAGTGGTGGAGAAAAGGCGAAGGTTCGTCTATGTAAGCTAATCAACCACGAAAACAACGTTCTTGTTCTCGATGAGCCAACAAACCATTTAGACGTAGAAGCAAAAGACGAGTTAATGCGTGCATTGAAGGCTTTCAAAGGCAGTGTGCTGTTGATTTCCCATGAACCTGAATTTTATAAAGAAGTTGCAAATGACGTTTGGAACTGTGAAAGCTGGACGACGAAAGTGTTTTAAGTAAATCTGTTTGCTAGCCCTCATCTTTGGATGGGGGTTTTTTATTTGGGAGTTATTTTGGTAATGGGATGGTATAGGTTGCGGCTTTTCTTGAGCCATTTGGTTTTAAATCCATTGCACGGAGAATTTTATACATGCTAGTAGAGGAATTAAGATGCAAGAAGTTTCGTAATTCTTCATTTTTAACTTGAGGATTTATCAAGAGTCCATAATCATGAATAGCTTTTACATGTGCATCAGCATTCTTATTAGAACATGTTAAACAAAGCCAGTGTCTCATTGCTCTTTTCATCGGTAAGTTACCACAATTAGGGCAAATAACTCCTGTGGCTAAATCCTCTTTTTTTATCTCATATTGTTTTAAAATATCATTATTTATCTGTTTATGATTCTTTATTAAAAGTTTACTCAATTTATTTATATCTTTTTGAGATAAATGATTTTGAGTATAATTCTTTGTCAAACGATGAATCGTCAGAATCAAGTCTTTGCCTCTAACAATTTTATTTTGACTTTTCTTATATGAAGGAGAAATTTTAATTACTGAGTGAATATTAGTTATTACTACCAAATAAAAGATAGGGATATCAGCAAACTTATAAGAGGAAAGCCATTCCTTAAAACATGAAGCTTGAAATTCAACCTGTATAATCGGATCAGGAAACGCTTCTTCAATACCGTTTCTGGTGCGAATCACTTGGTTAAATTGATGGTCAAAATACAGGTTTCCTATTAAATTCTTAACTTCTATAATTAAACAATAGTGTGGAGTTATGATGAGAGAATCAAGCTGGAAGTATTGTTTTTGCGTTTTATCTCTTGGGAGCCTTAAATCGTGGAAAATATAATAGTTTTCTACAGGTAAATCACTTAAATGATAATCAAGGGACTTCTCTCCATTAAACCCAGCATTAAATTTTGCCCTATCACTTAAAATATCCGGTTTTTTGGAGAAATTCAGAGGCATTCTTTCTAATAATGAATCTAGTTTGAAAAGTGTTAACGGTTTTGTTCTTTCTTTTACTATCAAATCATCACCTCACGCTTAATTTGCTTATAAAAATTCAACAATTGTCACTAATTTTCCTTTCATGAAAAGGAGAAATTTTTTTATAAGTCCTCATACTGATTTATAAGTCTTCAAAAAAATTTATAAGTCTTCAATGGATTTTATAAGTCCTCAAAAATTTTTATAAGTCTTCATCCAAATTCTCCGCTTTTACAGTGTAAAAAACACCCCCTGCTAACAGCAAGAGGTGCCCACCCAATCAACTATTCATCTCTTCCACTAACAGAGAAAGCTCTTCCCATCGTTCCATCGCAGCTTCAAGTTCACTCTCCACTTTTTTCTGATCAGCCATAAGCTCGCTAATCTTGCCAAAATCACTGCCAGCAGCGACGATTTCCGATTCGATCTGTTCCTTCTTCTCTTCAAGGTTCATGATTCGTTCTTCAATCGTATCCCAATCTTGCTGATCTTTGTACGACAGCTTTTTCTTCTTTTCTTTACGATGCTGTGCAGGAGGTTCCGTCACTTCTACAGACGAAGCCTCTTTCTTCACCGCAGCAGCCTGTTCATCACGTTCTTTCTTCTCGTCCATATAGTCCGAATAGCTGCCTTGAAACCTTACAACCTCTGTGTTTCCTTCGAATGCAAGAAGATGATCGACGACACGGTCTAAAAAGTAGCGGTCATGGGAAACCGTCAACACTACGCCAGGAAAATTTTCTAAATACTCTTCTAAAATCCCTAACGTTTGAATGTCCAAATCGTTTGTAGGCTCATCCAAAAACAGCACGTTCGGCTCTTCCATTAATACCTTTAGCATGTACAAGCGGCGTTTCTCTCCGCCTGATAACTTACGAATATACGTATATTGCATATAGCGTGGAAACAGGAAACGTTCGAGCATCTGTTCAGCGGTAATCGTCTGACCATCTACCGTCGTGATAACCTGTGCGGTTTCCTTAATATAATCGACTACACGCAAGTTGCCGTCGAGTTCTTCGTGATCTTGTGTGTAGTAGCCGATCTTAACCGTTTCCCCTACTTCAACGGAACCTGAATCAGGACTCATTCTACCTGCTAACATATTTAATAAAGTGGTTTTTCCACTTCCATTTGGCCCGATGATTCCAAGTCGTTCACCCGGAACAATTAAATAATCCAGGTCTTTAACTAACTCTTTTCCATCTAAACTTTTGCTCAAGCCTTCTACTTCAATCACTTTTTTACCAAGTCGTTGAGATCCGATCGCAAACTCAACAGAGCCTTTCACTGCAGGACCTGTTTCTTCTTGCAAAGTTTCAACTCGTTGAATTCTAGCTTTCTGTTTTGTAGTTCGCGCTTTCGCACCACGGCGTAACCACGCTAATTCGCGGCGAAGTGTGTTTTGTCGCTTATCTTCGTTCTGAAGGGCGATTTCTTCACGTTCAGCCTTTTTCTCTAAGTACGTTTCGTAGTTCCCCTCATAAACATAAAGTTTCCCATTATCGAGCTCAAAGATGTTGTTAGTTACGCGGTTTAGGAAATAACGGTCATGGGTAACCATTAATAAGGCGCCTTTATAGTTTCCTAAGAACGTTTCTAGCCATTCGACCGTTTCATTATCAAGATGGTTTGTAGGCTCGTCCAAAATCAGTAGATCTGCAGGTTGAATGAGTGCTTTTGCGATCGCCACACGCTTCTTTTGCCCACCGCTTAAATGCTTCACTTGACGAGAAAAGTCACGAAGACCAAGCTTTGTGAGCACCGTTTTTGCGATGGTGTTCGCTTCCCATGCCTCATTTTCATCCATCTTTTGCTGACTGTTCATCAAACGCTTCAGTTTCTTTTCGTTTGATGGATCAGATTCCAGATCGAGGAGGGCTTGTTCATATTCCCGCATCGTTTTCATGATGAGAGAATCACCAAAGTAAATTTGGTCAAGAACGGATAACTCTTCATTGAGTTCAGGTTCTTGTGCCACATATTCAATCTGAAATGTGTTCGCATGAGAGAGTGTTCCTCGTTCGGCTGGTTCGAACCCAGCTATTGCTTTTAATAACGAGGACTTACCTGTTCCATTCGGTCCGATGAGTCCGATTCTTTGCTTATCGCTGATTGAAAAAGTGATATCGTCAAACAGCGTTTTTTCACCATATGTTTTATATAGATTTTCAACTAATAAAATACTCAAAACCATATCATTCCTTAGGCTAATGTCTTTGCATTCTATTGTAGCTTAACCCTGTCAGAATAGCATCTTTCGGTTATGATTTGCATTCTTTTTGGAATTTTTGTTATAGTGTAAAACATGTTCTGAAAAGAAGTGGGCACGTTTTTTGCTCAAAACGGATGCCACCTATTTTCAATTCACACATCGGCTTTGCTTTTTTCTTGTAGTTGATGCTGGGTTTTAAATTAATCCGGCAAGATTTTTAATGCGTTTATTGACCGCGCTTTTGACTTCAAGTTTTTTTCTGTTATTCCTCGCAAGCTCTTTTTGCAAATAAAAAGCTCTAAGAAACAACCTGCCAACTTTTTCATAAACAAGTCATCCGTTGAGCAAACTAACATGACCCATTTCATGAAAAAAGAAAAGGAGAGAAATTTTTACATGCAAACAGGAGTTATTATTTCTTTAGTTATTTACATGGCCGGTATGCTTTATATCGGATATTGGGCTTACAAAAAAACATCTGATCTAAATGACTACATGTTGGGTGGAAGAGGATTAGGTCCTGCAGTTACTGCACTTTCAGCCGGAGCATCAGACATGAGTGGTTGGATGATGATGGGTATTCCAGGTGCGATGTTCACTGACGGGATCAGCTCAATTTGGATCTCTGTCGGACTCGCTATCGGTGCTTATCTAAACTACATTCTTGTAGCACCTCGTCTTCGTACGTATACTGAAGTCGCAGATGATTCCATTACCATTCCTGATTACCTTGAAAATCGTTTTAACGATACACAAAAGATTCTACGAATCGTTTCTGGACTTGTAATCATTATCTTCTTCACACTTTACGCATCTGCTGGACTTGTATCTGGCGGTAAGCTGTTTGAAAGTGCATTCGGTACAACTTATCTAACTGGTATGTTGATTACGGTTGGGGTAGTTGTAGCTTATACACTATTTGGAGGATTCCTTGCAGTAAGTTGGACGGATTTTGTTCAAGGCTGTATCATGTTCGTCGCATTGATCTTAGTGCCTATCGTTGCGTTTACTGATATCGGTGACACGCAAACAGTTATCGATACAGTTCGCGGGGTTGACCCATCCCTTCTTCAAGCAACAAAAGGATTGACCACTCTTGGGTTGATATCGTTTTTAGCTTGGGGACTCGGTTACTTTGGACAACCACATATCATTGTTCGTTTTATGGCGATCACATCTGTAAAAGATATTAAAACAGCAAGAAGAATCGGTATGAGCTGGATGATTATCTCTCTTATCGGTGCATCTCTCACAGGATTGATTGGTGTTGCTTGGTTTGCTAGAGAAGGAAGAGAACTTGCAGATCCTGAAACAGTATTCATCGAATTTGCTAACTTGTTGTTCCACCCGCTAATTACTGGTTTCTTATTAGCAGCCATTCTAGCTGCAATCATGAGTACGATTTCTTCTCAGTTATTAGTTACATCCTCTTCTGTTACAGAAGACTTTTATAAGCAATTCTTAAAGAAAGATGCTTCTCAGAAGGAACTCGTTATGATCGGCCGTATTGCGGTACTTATTGTAGCCGTAATCGCTGTATTGTTGTCATTGAACCCTAGTGATACCATTCTTAGCCTCGTAGGTTATGCATGGGCAGGATTTGGTTCAGCTTTCGGACCGCTTATTCTGTTAAGTCTCTTCTGGAAGAAGATGACGAAGTGGGGTGCTTTAGCAGGTATCATCGTTGGTGCTGTTACAGTTCTTACTTGGGTACAGTTCCCAGACCTTAAAGAACAAGTGTATGAGATGATTCCTGGATTCTTCTTAAGCTTAATCGCAATTCTTATTGTGAGTTCATTAACGAAAAATCCATCTAAAAAGGTTCAAAACCAGTTTGATGACATGGAAGAGACACTTGATGATTTAAAATAATGTAAACAAAAAGCGTTCCTGACTACAGGAGCGCTTTTTTTATACCTTCTTAATAAGTCGATCTGAATGTGCGAGTTCTTCTATACGACCAGCACCAATTCCAAACATCGCTGCACGCATCTCAAATTCGATGCGTTCCATTTGTATGAGCAGCGCCTCAACATCATTTTCTACAGCTGATGGCAATAGTAGTCTTCCAAAACCAGCTAGATTAGCACCTAGAGCAATTGATTTTGCCGCATCAACACCGTTTTTGAGCCCCCCGCTTGCAATCAATGGAGTGGAAAAATTATTTTTCCTGACCGCAAGGATGCTTTCAGCAGTCGGCAGTCCCCAGTCTAGAAAAGCTTCCGCTGCTTCTTTTCGAATGCTGTCGTTCGAACGATAGCTCTCTACTTGTATCCATGATGTTCCACCTGCACCAGCTACATCAATGAACTGAATACCCGCGGACGTAAGGCGGTCTGCCGTTTTTTCATCAATTCCCATTCCTACTTCTTTTACACCGACTGGTACATGGAGAGAATTTGCGATTTCTTCAATCTTAGATAGCAAATGAGAAAAGTTCGTATCGCCTTCTGGCTGAAACACTTCCTGTAACGTGTTTAAGTGCAATACAAGCATATCTGCTTCAGCCATCTCAACTGCTTGTCTACATTGATCGATCCCAAAGTCATAATTGAGCTGAACCGCTCCAATGTTTGCGATGATCGGAATATCAGGAGCATACTTCCGAATCTGAAACGTATAAGCAAGATCCTCGTTCTCAACCGCAGCTCTCATTGATCCGAGGCCGATCGCCCATCCTTTTTCTTGAGCAGCCTTCGCTAACTGTTGATTTATTTGATAGGCGGTTTCTGTTCCACCTGTCATAGAAGAGATTAAAAATGGCGTACGCATCTCTTTGTTTAAAAATGTGGTTGAAAGTGTAATTTCATCAAATGATAGCTCAGGCAATGCGTTAGGAATGAATCGATAGTTTTCAAGTCCTGTCGTAATGTTCTTACCTTCAACATCTTCGTTCAAACTAATTCTAATATGTTCAGTTTTCCGCTTTTCCGTAAGGTCCTTCGAAATATCCAACAACTTTCCTCCTCTTGCGTTCCAGTGTTTTATTCTTTTGATCCAGGATTCGAATCAGCCTGAACCTGTTATATCTTTGAATAAATATAAAGGGTAGATTAAACAGAACGGCGTACATGATCATGATATTGCCGATCCAAACAGGGTTCCACAAGAAAAACAATAGAGCTGGTGGCATAGACAGCCAATGCGTTAGTTCTGCGCGACGTGTTTCTGCTAAAAAACGGGATAAATACTCTAGGGAATCTCCTTCTAGTGTTTTCTTCGCGAATCCTCCCTTATAAAAATCACCACCATCTGGCAATATGGTTTTCCATTTACGTATTCCTATTTTTTCATAACATCCTCCACTTTTTTCCCAACCAAAAGCTGAATCCCATCTGCTCTCTTTTGTAAAATTAGAAAAAGGAATTCGATGAATGATATAAGCCACAGTTAAATGAAAGATAAGCCAGGCAAGTATATTGATCACTACCGTCCAAAACGGAGAAAGTTCAATGAGCATTTACGCATCCCCTTTTTCAGAAACCGAGATTTCTCTACCTTTCCACTTTACTTCTTTTTTGATCACACTCAAAATAAAAGACCAAATGTACACCACAGAAAAAAACAGGAAGTGCGCAGGGTGTGTTAAAGCTGAAAAAAACGTAGCCGTTCCAATCTTCTTCATTAAGGTCTTAATCTGAATAGCATAAAGCAGATAGAAGATTCCCCAAATCACCATTTCGCTCACATCTTGAACCATTAAAAATGGAAGCTGGATAGCAAGACTTATTCCTCCGGTAATCCAGGCAACAGTTAACACTAGGGGTATAAATGGGGTTTTGGCAGAACCAAGTGCGAAGCTTTTACACCATCCGAAAAATAGTGCTGAAAGACCTTCTGCATACATTCGAAAATAAACCGCCTTGTATCCTGAGAAACAAGTAACGTTCACATTTTGATTCATAGCTACTCTGCCCATTTCCATATGTTCAAGAACTTGATGTCTAATCCCTTCATGACCACCTATCTCTATATACGTTTCTCG
Source organism: Fictibacillus sp. 18YEL24 (assembly GCF_015903855.1). GTDB lineage: Bacteria > Bacillota > Bacilli > Bacillales > Fictibacillaceae > Fictibacillus > Fictibacillus phosphorivorans_C. The sequence continues at coordinate 163,535 of NZ_JACZDT010000006.1, read as the reverse complement.
GTCGACCATAAGACACGGACCAAATGCTCCAGCAGGTTTTTTTCGAAATACCGTAAAGCATTGCATGGCCGCCATTACGATTATGTTAAATAGCGAAGATAATTTTTCTCCGGCACTCTTCATCTGATGAAACGGTTGAACACTGATCAATCCCCTGCTTCTTTCCCATTCACCGCACAAGCGTTCAATTCCGTCTATCTCAATTTCTAGATCTGCATCCAAAAATAACAATAAAGAGCCTGTAGCATGTTTTGCTCCATTCCAACATGCCCATGGTTTGCCTAACCAGCCGATTGGAAGACGTTCTGGCTTTACAACGGTAACACCAAATTCCCGAGCGACTTCTTCAGTTCGATCTTCAGAATCATCGTTAACAACGATCACTTCATGAAGCTTTATACTTTGGCTGCTCAATGTCGGCAATAAATTTTTTAAGTTTGCTTCCTCATTCCTTGCGGGAATAATAACTGAAACAGAATGTGGTTCATGAGGACCTTTAGCACTTAGCGTGCGAATATTCCATAGCATGAACCATCCACAAAGCCACATGATTGATAGATACAAAAGTGTAGAAAACATGTCGTCTGTCTCCTTTAAAGTAAAGTTATAGTTACAGCTTTGGCTTTGTATTCTTTTTTCAAACAATTCTCAAAAAAAGAGGAATTTTTGTATTCAGTCAAGAACTGAAAATAAAGAGTCACTTTTTGAATATGTTGAAAAAGCGTTCAATAATTTTACAATGGTTGTACATAAACTATACAATACAGAGGAACAGTCGTACAGCAACAGCTAAGAAACAACCTTAACCTTTCAATCCCAATACCGAGGAGGATTTTGATGAAGAAAAAAGTGTTAGTTGTAGGCGGCGGACTTGGAGGCTTATCAGCAGCTCTTCGATTAGCAGCTGATGGTCACGAAGTAACTGTACTTGAAAAGAATGAACGTATCGGCGGTAAACTCAATCAGCGTTCTGGAAAAGGCTATACCTTTGATACGGGTCCTTCCATCTTAACGATGCCATGGGTACTTGAACAGCTGTTTGAATCGGCTGGAAAGAACATTCACGATTACATAAATATCCAGCGTATCGAGCCACAGTGGAGAACTTTTTTTGAAGATGGCACTGTGATTGATGTAACGAGCGACCTACCAGAGATGCTAAAGGAAATCAATAAAGTGAATCCGCAAGATGCTGCTTCATTCTTTAAGTATCTGGATTATTGCAGCCAAATGTACGAACTTAGCATGAAGAGTTTCTATAAGAAAAGTTTATCAGGATTGAACGATTTGCGTACTCTTCACAGCTTTAAAGAACTTCTTGCGATGGATCCTGTGAAATCAATGGACCAAGCAACGAAAAAGTTCATTAAAGACAAACACCTTCAACAACTATTTAATTTCTTCATCATGTACATCGGTTCCTCCCCATATCAGGCACCTGCCGTTCTTTCTCAGCTGATTCACGTGCAGCTTGGCCTTGGTATTTATTATGTAGAAGGCGGAATGTACAAAATTGCTGAATCGATCTTAAGTGTTTTAAACGAATATAACGTTGATGTTCTAACGAATCAAAAAGTAGTTGGAATCTTAACAGAAGGCACTACAGCTAAAGGGGTAAAACTTGAGAACGGCGAAGAGATGTATGCTGATATCGTAGTTTCTAACTTAGAAGCCATTCCAGCCTATAAGACGCTCCTCTCCAACCATCCGCAAGCTAAAAAGGCAGCGGAAGATCTAAGTAAATACGAACCTACTGTTTCAGGTCTCGTCTTATTGCTTGGCGTTGATAAAAAGTACGACGAGTTCGCACATCACAACTTCTTCTTCTCTCAGAGTGGGGAAAGAGAATTTGATCAAATCTTTAACACGGGTATTCTTGCTGATGATCCTACAGTCTATGTGGGAATCTCATCAAAAACAGATCCGACTCAAGCACCTGAAGGCAAAGACAACTGGTTCGTTCTCACACACGTACCTCCTCTTAAAGAAGGCGAAACATGGGAAAGCAACCTTGAGAGCTATCGCGAGCTCGTCTTGAACAAGCTTGAGCGAATGGGAGCTAAAGACCTGCGCCAGCACGTTGAATGGGAATACACGTTTACTCCTGACACTTTAAAAGAACTGTACGGACCGAACGGTGGCTCCATCTACGGTATTCGAACAGACCGCAAGATGAACGGTGGATTTAAAATACCAAGCAGAAGCAACCAATTTAACAATCTATATTTTGTTGGCGGCTCTACACACCCTGGCGGCGGCGTTCCAATGGTAACTCTTTCAGGACAGCTGACAGCTGATTTAATAGGTGAAGATTTAAAAAATGTTTCAAAGGAGATCGGGTAATATTGCAAACAGCACAGCAGCATGGCACCATCGATAAAGTCCTTTTTCGGTTCTTTATCTTTTGGTATAGCGTAGGATTAATACTTCTTGTTTTTGATATTCTTCCACCTGCTCTCGAGTGGGCAAACAGTGTGTTTTTAATCGCATGCGGTGTTCTTGGAGGATTTTACTTTTATCGAACGTACGGTAACTTTGGCGCTATTTTTACTTTATTCGTTCTGTTTGGAAGTATCGTAGCAGAGAGTATCGGAGTCAAGACCGGTTTGATTTTTGGTCAGTATAATTATAGCGATCAGCTCGGTTTACAATGGTTAGGCGTACCAATTGCCATCGGATTCGCGTGGGTGATGATTATTGCTGTCTCTCACGCGATCGCTGGTGGTATCGTTAAACCATTTAAAGGTCAAACAGCTATAAAAATACCACTCTATGTTGTTACAGGTGGTCTTATTGCTGTAGTCATGGATGGAATAATCGATCCTGTTGCATACCTTGTTAAAGGTTACTGGTTCTGGGATGGGTCTGGGATCTATTATGGCATACCGTTGCAAAACTTTGTTGGCTGGTTTCTTTTAGCTAGCTTCTTTCATATCACTCTAGTTAAAGGATTGAACATTACGAAGAAAACTGCAACAACTCAGCATCCTTATTGGCATTCTCGCACGATTGCCGTGTTTATGATGGTCACGAGTATGTTTGTCGTACTAGGATTAACATCAGAGCTGTATCTAGCCTCAATCGGTGTGACTCTCGCTAGTATCATCCTGTTGAGTTTATATCGTATAAACAATAAACCACTTTCTCTAAATCGCAATATAGCTTACAGCCCGGGGAAAAGGTGATATTCATGGTACTTCTATTTATTACAGCTGCCACTCTCTTTTTAGCAGCAACCCTATTTAATAGTATCTTTTTACCCTCTCTAAAAAAGCCCTCATTCAGGGCTTCTCATTCAGAGAGGGTTGCTGTTTTTGTACCGATGCGGAATGAAGAGAAAAACGTAGCCGGTCTCGTCAGCACTTTAAAAGGACTCACGTATCGTGAAATATCCTTTACTATCCTTGATGATCATTCAGATGATGATACATATAACTCGCTTTTGAAACACATCGATAACGATAGCCGTTTCAGCGTTTTACAAGGGAAGGAGCTTCCTTCTGGCTGGGCAGGTAAAGTGCATGCCTGTCACCAGCTTAGTCAAAGTGCAACAGGTGATTATCTTTTGTTTATCGATGCGGACGTTCGACTTCATCCTCATACGATCGAGACTTCACTCGCATTATTGAAGAAGCGAAAAGCTAGTCTATTATCTGGGTTTCCAAAATTTCCTGTAACTCTCTTTTTTGAGAAGTTGATTGTTCCTCTGCAGCATTTTGTTATCCTTTTTCATCTTCCTCTTCTTTTTGCGAACTTTACAAAATGGCCTCCAGCAACAGCAGCACACGGTGCGTTCATGTTGTTTAAGAGTAAGGATTACCATGCCATTGGTGGTCATGCTAGCATTAAGGATTCATTAGTTGATGATGTAGACTTAGCCAAAACTATGAAACGAGCGCGTTATAAAGTTGTTCTCGCTAATGTAACGAAGTATGTTTCTTGTTATATGTACTCGACCAATAAAGAAGTTTGGAACGGATTTACAAAGAACTTGTTTCCTGGATTAGGACGTTCCTTCTTTCTCGTTGCTTTCTTATCTCTTTTTTATACCGGATTTTACATAGCTCCTTTACTCTTTTTCATATATGGCATATTTACTAATCAACTATTATGGCTGCTTCCTTATTTCATTACAGTCATTCAAAAGGCATATGTGGACCTGTTAACGGGACAAAAAGCTTATCTGGCCTTTACTATGCCGTTATCCGCAGTAGGGTTGGTCGTGCTTGTGAATGCCTCTATGTGGAAAGCACTTGTAAAGCAAGGCTATGAATGGAAAGGACGTTCTTATCAATGAGAAAAATCGCAATTGTCGGAGGGGGCCTTGGTGGATTATCGGCAAGCATCTCACTTGCTAGTAACGGATGTGAGGTTCATGTCTATGAAAAAAACGAGCATTTTGGCGGTAAATTGATGCCTGTAGCTTTAGGTTCTCATACGTTTGATTTCGGACCGAACACCATCACGATGCCTCAAATATTTGATGAGGTGTTTCTGGATGCAGGTGAGGATCCTAGAGACTATTTTGAATGGATCAAATTAGATACGCATACTCGAAATATTGGTAGCAATGGCGAAATCTTTGAGATGTCGACAGATGTAGATCATGTGCTGAATCAATTAAAAAAACTTGATCCCTATGCGGCACAGCGCTATCACGATTATCTTTCTGAAGTGACTCGTTTGTATCATCTAGCAGAAAAAGAATTTTTCCCTAGAACATTTACAAGTATGAAAGATTATCTTTCACCCTCACTGTTTAATGCTTTTACGAAAGTGAGACCGCTGCAATCCATGGACAGCTTTCATCATAAATACTTTAAGCATCCGTTGTTGCTGCAAACCTTTAACCGGTATGCCACTTACATAGGTTCATCGCCCTTTCAAGCACCTGCTACATTCTCACTGATTGCTTATCTAGAGATGATTCAAGGTGTTTATTACGTAAAAGGCGGCAACGTAAAAATTGCCGCAAGCATGGTGCGACTAGCAGAAAAGCTAGGGGTACATTTGCATACAGAAGTAGAAGTAAAAAAAATAAACGTGACAGAAGCTGAAGCAAAATCTCTGATCCTTTCAAATGGACATGAAGTGGCGTTCGATGCTGTCGTAATGAACGGAGATCTACTTGAAGCGTATCCTAAACTCGTAGAAGAGCGCCACAGACCTTCTATGAAGAACAAGAAAGTGGAAAGTTATTCTCCTTCGATTTCTGCATTTGTTCTTTTAGTCGGCTTAAACAAACGGTTAGACAACCTGCTGCATCATCAAGTGTATTTCTCGAATGATTACAAACGGGAGTTCGAAATGTTATTCAACGGAGAATATCCCGATGATCCAACCATCTATATTTCAAATTCATCTGTGACTGATCCATCCGTCTCACCTGAAGGAGACAACCTTTTTATATTGGTTAACGCACCGCCTATACGAACGTCTTCTTCTAAAAGCCTGGATGAGTATGAGCAATACAAACATTTAGTGTATGACCGTCTAGAGTCGTTCGGTCTTCATATACGGCCGTATATCCTTCACGAGAAGATGATAACCCCTCACGACATAAAATCAAAATTTGGAGCTTTTCGAGGGGCATTATATGGTATATCAGCAAATGAACGCAAGAACACGTTCCTCCGCCCATCTAATCGCTCTAAAGATATCCATAATTTGTACTTTGCTGGAGGTACAACGCATCCTGGAGGCGGCTCCCCGATGGTCATCATGAGCGGCCGCAATGTCGCCCGCGAACTGCTGAAGGGGTCAGTCCCCAAACAATTATCATAAATCAATGAAAACGAGCAAACGCCCGAAGCGTTTGCTCGTTTTTAAATTTCTCTGTCATACTCTTTCCATTTTGTGGTACACTATTTTTTAAAAACATTGGGGGATATTGTATGGAAGTCCGTCTCTTAAAACCTGAAGATGCAGAAGCTTATTGGGAGCTTCGACTTGAAGCATTAAAATCAAATCCAGAAGCGTTTGCTTCAAGCTACGAAGAAGCGATTCAAAGAAAAGACCCACTAAAGGAAGTAGCGAGCAGATTACAAGAAGAAGGAAGTTTTACGTTCGGCATGTTTGATGAAGATCAGTTGATCGGCAATGTTACGTTAGTCCAAGAAAAAGCTTTAAAGATGCAGCACCGCGGCAACATTTATGCCATGTACGTAAGCGCTAATAACCGTAAAGCAGGTGTCGGTCGCTCTTTGATGAAAGCCGTTATTGAACATGCAAAACATATACCTGTTCTTGAAAAACTGAACTTAACAGTTGAAGCTAACAATGAAAAAGCAAAGAACCTTTACACTTCGCTCGGCTTTAAGACTTACGGGTATGAAGAAAAAGCACTTAAAGTAGATGGTCATTTTCACGATGAGGAGCACATGGTGCTATTTTTATAGTATTTTTCATGGTCTTTCCCTTTTAATAGTATTTATCTAAAAATTATCCTTTCTTTGTCCATTTACTCCTTAAATATGAGCTAAGTTTGTACTTGTAACCTCTTTACGGATATACCGTCTAGGGTATGAAGCCCGTTAATACTAGAAATTCCACCTATAATTCTAGAAATTAATGAATTAATACGGCGAGATTCGGAAGTAATACGGCGAGTCGACACTATTCTACTCTTACTACACTGCTCTATACCCCTCTCTTAAATAACTTGACCAACTAAAACAGAAACTAAAAACTCAAAAAGAGCTGACAACACAGGTAACAGCCACCTGGGTTCTTCAGCTCTTTTACAATCGGCTTATTTCACAGCAATCTGCTTCAACAGCTCTCCTTTTTCAGCACTTGACACAAATGCTCTTCCGGTAAAAACTTTATAATGCTGCTTACGTACTTTGTTTAGAATTTCTCGATAATAGATCGCTGCTAGTTGGACAGGCATTCGAGATTCAATCGGATAATGCTCTAATGTTTCATTAAATTTTGCATAAAAGACTTCTGCACGAAGCGCTAAACTCTCCCATGCCGCGATAAAACGAGCATCTACCACTTCATTTTTCAAATCTTCTTCTGTATAACCATGTTCAGCCATTACTTTTGATGGAACATATACTCTGTCACGGTCTAAATCTTCCGCGATATCCCGTAATACATTCGTAAACTGCATGCCGATCCCAAGTGCGATTGCTCCTTCGCGAAGCCGATCTTTTTGTTCAGGAGCTAATATAGGTAATAGCATCAAACCGACTGTACTGGCAACGTGATACGAGTAGTACTCTAGCTCTTCCACTGTCTCGTAATGTGTCTTATACAGATCCATTTCTTGTCCTTTAACCATATCTAAAAAGGCTTGGTAATCCATCTCGAAGTTTTGAAAAACATCCTGCAATGCGATCCACATTGGTTCGGCTGCAGGAATTTCGCCTTTAAGAAACTGATTAAACTCTGCCTTAAAGACAGCTAGCTCTTTCTCGGGGCTATCTCCCTCATCTACAATATCATCTACCGTTCTGCAAAATGAGTACACGGCCCAAACGGCACGTCGTTTGTCTTCTGGTAAGTATGAAAATGCTTTGTAAAAGGTTTTAGAATGAACTTTAATGATCTCTTCACAATGAGAATACGATTCCTGAACCGTTACCAACTGTTTCACGCCCTTTCAAGATATTTGGCTAGATGTTTTGCACTCTGCATAACGATGGGAACTCCTCCACCTGGATGGATCGATGCACCTACCGCGTACAGATTTTCATATGGAAGAGGTTTGATCTGTGGCCGAAACACACCAGATTGTTTTAAAGTAGGAGCAATACCAAAACTGCCTCCTTGGTAAAGCCCATCTGTGAGTGCATCGTTAGGTGTGCGAATTTTGCTCCACACGATAGAATCCTTCAGCCCTGGATATCCTCGTTTTTCCAAAGAATCAATAATAAAATCTGCATAACTATGTTTCTCTGACTCCCAATCTACGGTGTCTCCTGAAGGAACCGGAACCAGTACGTATAATACGCTTTTTCCTTCTGGTGCGAGTGTTGGGTCTATTTTTGAAGGATAGAACGTGTAAATGGCCGGATCACGAGGCAACTTCTTTTGTAAAAACACTTCTTGCATATGTTCATCAAAGTGATCAGTCATAAAGAACTGATGAACATCTGCTTCATCAAATATTTTGTCTAGTCCAAGGTACAAAAGAAAGCAACCAGAAGAAGATTCATAGTTTTTCTTGACTGGCTTTGGCCCTGGAATAAGATGGTGAATGCCTGGGAAATCACCATTATAAATGACCATGTCATGCAGATGAGTGCCTTCTTTTGTCACAACCCCGTTACACGAGTTGCTTTGCAACGACAGCGCTTCTACAGGGGTGCTCAAACGGATCTCCACACCTTGTTCAACTAGCTTTCTTTGGAGCAAGTCTACAACACTTCCATATCCGCCTTTTACATACCAGATCCCGTGAGCATGTTCACTAAATGGTACGAGCGAATACATGGCTGGTGAGTTTTCAGGCGATCCTCCGATATACAGAGTTTGAAACGAAAAAGCTTCCTGCATTCTCGGATGACTGAAATACGCTTCTGCTAATTTTTTTACAGATTGATAAGCTTTTAGTTTTGTAAGTGTGTGTAGGTTTTTCGGTGTCCAGAAATCCCTTCGGTTTACAAATGAACGATCTAAGAAGGCCGTTTTCCCTTGATGAAAACGCTCGTACATATCCGTTACGTAACGTAAGAACCCTTGCTCTTCTCCTGGAAACATTCTGCTAATTTCATTCAGCTGTCCGGGCAAGTCACTCGTTTTATAAAAATGAGAGCCGTCTGGATAGTTCAACTTATACATCGGACTGCACAAGATAAGCTCTAGCTCATCGCGCTCTATACCAACCTCACTTAAGATCTCATAAATCATTTCAGGAAGAAGAACGATAGTAGGACCGCTATCAATTTTATAACCTTCTTTTTCAAAAAAGTTCAGCCTGCCACCCAGTCTGGAACTTTTCTCATAAATCGTTACCTCTTTACCTTGTTTCCTTAAGTAAAGTGCTGTAATTAAGCCACCAATACCTCCGCCAACAATTCCAGCATTCATACGGATCGAACCCCCATTGCGTCATGTTTCTCTGCCATCATGGTTGTTGTGATACGGGCAGATTCCATGATTGTAGGAAGACCGCTTCCCGGATGAGTACCACCGCCAACTAGCCATAATCCTTCTATTTCTTTTTGTTTATTATGTGGCCTGAAGTACATCATTTGGGTTAATTGATGACCTAGGTTAAACGTTGCTCCTTTATAAACTGAGAGTTTGTTTTCCCAATCTAGCGGCGTAAACATATATTCTGTTTCAATATGCTGTTCCAAATCTTTAAAATCAGTTCGTTCTTGAAGCTGCTCTAGAACTAGCTTTTTAAAATCATGCTTATGATGCTCCCAATCGATCAAGCTAAAATTGTTAGGAACAGGAGCTAAGATGTAAAGCGCTGATTTCCCTTCAGGAGCAAGAGTTGGATCTGTTACAGAAGGATTATGAATATAGATGGAAGGATCTTGAGACAGAATCTTCTTCTTCGTAATCTCTTCAACATTCTTACGATAATCTTCAGAAAAAACGATCGTATGATGTGGAAGGTCGTACTTCTTATCCACACCAACGTAAAGCATAAAAGCAGAACAAGAATAGCTCTTTTTCATTAGTTTGTCGCTCGTATATTTTTTTGTAGATCCTTTAGGCATCAACTTTTCCATTGCATGAGCAAAATCCGCATTAACTACTACTTCATCCGCAAACACTTTTTCACCTGAATCGAGTTGAAGTCCCTTCACTCTGCCTTTTTCAATAATAAGTTCTTTTACACCTGATGAAGTTACTACTTCACCACCGTACTCTTTAATCACTTTAACCATTGCCTCTGTAATTTTGTTCACACCGCCTACAGGGTGATAAACTCCGTATGCGTGTTCCATATAAGAAAGAATCGTAAACGCACCCGGACATTCCCAAGGAGACATGCCCAAATATTTTGCCTGAAACGTAAATGCGAGTCGGAGTCTTTCATCAGAGAAATACTTTGAAAGTTGATCGTGTAATGAATCTGTCACCGTTAACTTCGGTAAGGCTTTTATAAATTTAAGCTGTAAATAATCCAACAAAGAATCATGCTTATTTTGTAAGATGGGCATGAGTGCTTCGAACTTCTCTTTTTCTTTCTTCATAAAACGTCGATAGCCTTCACCATTGCCAGGAAAGACAGCTTCAATATTTTTATACATGACAGATTGATCAGTTGTAGAATCAATCGTTGCATCTTTAAATTTCAGCTGATACATTGGTTCAAGTCTTTTCAACTCGATATAATCTTCTAAGCGTCGATCGGCAAGCTGAAACATTTCCTCCAAGATGTGAGGCATATTTAAAAAGGTTGGACCCCTATCAAACGTATAACCATCTTGATGAAAAGCAGAAGTACGCCCACCGATGAACGGTTGTTTTTCGTATACTGTCACTTGATATCCCTTACTGGCTAAAAGCATTCCTGCAGTTAAACCACCAGGACCCGCACCAATTACAGCTACTGATTTCATACATGCATACCTTCCTTCTACTTTTACAAACTATATACAAAATATTATACAAAAATTATACGATGTGAGTTCTACGATTGGCAAATTTAAAAGATATTAAAAAGCACACTCAAAAAAAGATTCATTGATGTGTGCTTCTTCACATATGGTGTGTATGTAACTTCGACGAAAAAAATAGAAAACCTTCCCAAACAGTTAAATAAAATAAACTTTAAACATAAAACATAAAATGCGACAAATGACCAAAAAAGCCTGTAGATTCTACAGGCTTTCTGAACATCATTCTTTTGAATGTTTTTCTTTGTGATTAAGATAGTCTTCTTCTTCATTTTTTGGCTTTTTCTTTCTAGCTTGGCGCACAATCAATATAACAATAATGACAACTAATAATAAGCTGACATTCAGGAAGCCTCCAAAAAACTTAAAGAGTTCAGACATAAAGTTATCCATGCTGCTTCACCTCTTCTCAGCATTTTCCCCTTTTTTATGGTTTTTAAACCGTTTCTCTACTAAGAAGATGTGTGAGGGGCAGCGTGACACTAACTTTTGTACCTTTCCCTAACTTGCTCGCATAATCAACTCTTCCTCCCATCGATTCAATGATTCGCGTAGATACCATCGTCCCTAAACCAGTGCCCTGCTCTTTCGTAGAAAAGAAAAGAGAACCCACACGCGCGAGCTGTTCTTTTGTCATTCCTTTACCGGTATCCCTCACGATAATCTTAACAGCGTCATCCTCTTCTATTAGTTTTATTGTCACACGCCCTTCTTTTGGCGTTGCCTCTACTGCATTCTTTAAAATATTTATTAGTGCTTGTTTTAACTGATTTCGGTCCGTTGTTAATACAGCATCTGATTCAATAGTGTGTGTGAGCGAAATTCCTTCCTTTAACGCATAAGGATTTAAAAGGATACTTAATTCCATGACTAATAAAGGAAGTGGAAATGTTTCAATCTTTTTAAATTCAGGTTTGGCAAAGTTTAAATAGTCGCTGATGATATTTTCTGCTCTGCCTAATTCACTTAAGATGAGTGGATAGTAATGCTTATGCCGCTCGTCTTCCCCTTCCATCAACTGAAGAAATCCTTTTACAACGGTTAAGGGATTACGAACTTCATGTGCGATGGATGCCGCGAGTTCACCGAGCGTATGCTGCTTTTCAGAACGCCTGATCTCATCCTTCATCAAGTTTCTTTCAATGACAGATTCATTTAATACAGCTGCGAAGACCACAGCTAAGATTTGAATGGTTCCGAACACACATATGTATAGTACTAATTTTTGATCAAACACTAAAAAGTTTTCATTAAAATATAGATAGATTAACAGGATGATCAATTGTACAAGTGCTGGCCATGATCCTGTGATAATCGAAAGATAAACTCTCTTTTTGGGGTTAGATTTCCAGAAGCAGTTATAGATAAGAAAAGGGACAGCACAAGAAACAACTGCGACAATATACGCTAAAAACAGGGTTTCACCACCCATAGCGGTTCTAGTCATCATAAGGGCAGCAATCGTTATTATTCCAGATATAGGACCACCATAAAAAATAGAAAGAACGACAGGAACATACCTCAAATCCCAGTACAGCGATGAATCATAATAAGCAAAATACATACAGAGCGATGCAGCTGCTCCATATAACAAGCCTAAGAAATAGGGTGATCTTCCTATCTTTCGATGTTCGAACAAAAAGCTATAGCTTAATACGGGCGCAAGAACAATTAATACATGTAAAAGCAGCTTCTCAACAATCATTCTATACTCCTTAGTCCGAGTGTCTTATGCTCTATCAATACGACAAAAAAAGGGCAATCCCTTCAAGAATCGCCCTTTTTATTATGACTAAAGCCTCATTTCCTAACCTCATCCTCCGATCAAGCATCTTGTTTTAATTGACTATGATATAGAGAATGATAGAATTTCTTGTTTTTGAGTAACTCCTCGTGTGTCCCTTTTTCGAGAATACCACCATCGTGAAGGACTAAAATTTGGTCAGCCTGTTGAATCGTGTTCAATCGATGTGCGATCACAAAACTCGTTCTACCCTGCATAAGACGCTGCAGAGCTTCTTGTATCTTCATCTCAGTTATCGTATCAATAGAGCTAGTCGCTTCATCTAAAATCAGTAAAGACGGATCCGCTAAAATTGCTCTTGCAATAGAAAGAAGCTGCTTTTGTCCCTGACTGATGCCGCTACCTTCTTGGTTCAGTATCGTTTTATATCCTTTAGGTAATTTCTGAACGAAAAAATGAGCATTCGCTAGCTTTGCAGCATTCACTACTTCTTCATCCGTAGCATTCAACCGTCCGTACCGAATATTCTCAAGGATTGTTCCTTCAAACAAAAAAGAATCTTGAAGAACAAACCCCATATGACTTCGAAGCGAACTTCTTTTCACTTTTTTAATATCATGTCCATCGATTAAGATCTGACCGCTATCGCTCTCGTAAAACCTAGAAAGCAGATTTACGATAGTTGTCTTGCCTGCACCGGTCGGTCCTACTAACGCTACCGTCTCTCCTTCATTTACGGAAAAACTCAAGTCGCTCACAGTTTTCTCATCCTTTTCATAAGAGAAAGAAACATCTTGAAACTCTACTTTACCTTTTACAGCAGACAGTTCAGTAGCACCTGTTTCATCCATCTCCTCTTGTGATTCATCCAGGATTTCAAAGACTCTCTCCGCACCAGCAACGGCAGACAATAACGTATTAAATTGGTTGGCTAAATCATTGAGCGGTCTTGTAAATTGTCTAGAATACTCAACGAATATAACGATTACACCGATCGATACTTTCCCATTCAACGCAAGTACGCCGCCGATTCCCGCTATTAATGCAAAGCTTCCATTGTTAAGCACGTTCATCAATTTCGGAATAAAGCCTGAGAAAGTCTGCGCCCAATATCCAGACTCTCTCAACCGTTCATTCTTAGCCATAAATTCTTCCATCACTCTTTTTTCCTGCGAAAATGATTTTACAATGCGCTGGCCAGAAGTGATCTCTTCAATATAACCATTGATCTCACCCAGATTTCTTTGTTGTTCTTTAAACCGAGCGCCTGTTCTTTTTGTAATCCACTTTAATCCAAAGAACATGAGTGGCACGATAGATAAGGAGATCAGCGTCAGTATCGGACTTAAATAGATCATTACCCCCACGGTTCCAACAAGGGTGAGTATGCTTGAGAACACTTGAATAAACGAACTATTCAACGTGGAGCTTACGTTTTCTATATCATTCGTCACACGGCTCATCAGTTCACCATGTTGCCTTTTATCAAAAAAGGAAATGGATAATCGATGAAACTGGTTAAACAGATCATTTCTCATTCTTAACACGGTATCTTGCGCAATTCCTATCATCCAATAGTTTTGCAGCCAAGTAGACAAAGATTGACCTACAAACACAAAGATAAGACCTAATAAAAGTTTGTTTAGTCCTTCTATATTTTCTTTTACAATATACGAGTCTATAGCCATACCGATCAGAAAAGGCCCGAGTAAGCTTAGTGCCGAGCTTATGATGACCATAAGCAAGACTAGACTAAGCAGAAATTTTTGATCAGAAAAGTAGCTTCCGATTCGTTTAATGGTACTTGCCCAGTTTTTCGGTTTTACTTTTTTTCCAAATAAATGATTATGTGGATGAGGTCTGTTTGAATCCTTTGACATGCTGAAAGTCCTCCTCCCCAAACTGTGATTGAACGATCTTTACATATAACGGTGAGGTATTCAACAGTTCTTCGTGAGTACCCCATGCCCTAACAGCTCCATCGTCTAGGAGCAATATATGATCAGCTTCCATCGCAGTACTAATTTTTTGCGTAATAATAAACGTTGTACACGAATACGTTCTTAACGCTTTTAACAGCTTTCCTTCTGTTTTCAAGTCCAAAGCACTCGTACTATCATCAAGCATGAGTATTTTTGGTTTACGAACGAGTGCTCTTGCAATAGACAAGCGCTGCTTTTGTCCGCCAGAAAGGTTTACACCGCGCTGGCCGACTCGAGTATCATATTGGTTCGGTAATTTTTCCACAGTCTCGTGAATTTGTGCATCAACGGCTGCAGATATGATCTCATCAGTAGTGGCTCCCTCTTTACCCCAGCCTATATTCTCTGAAATTGATCCGGTAAAAAGAACAGCTTCTTGAGGAACCACTCCAATACCTTTTCGCAAGGTTTCGATCGGATAGTTCATTACATTTTTTCCATCAACTAGTACTTCACCTTCTGTTACTTCATATAATCTCGGTACGAGCTGAAAGAGTGAGGTCTTACCTGAACCAGTTGAACCAAGAATCGCTAGCGTCTCTCCTGGTTTTACTGAAAAAGAAAGATCTCTTAGAACCGGAACATCACTTCCTTGATAGTGAAAAGAAACATTTTTAAATTCGACTGCTCCATTACTTATCTTCAGAGAGTGATTTGTATCTTGAGATTCAACGAGGTCTATCTCTGTATCTAGCACTTCTCCAATTCGCTGTGCAGATGCTTTTGCACGTGAGAAAGCCATAATTATAAACGATATTATCGTTAGTACAGAGGAAATACGGAATGAGTAGTTTACGATCGCTACCACCTCTCCTACTTCAATTGACCCCAGACTCACCTGTCTGCTGCCGAACCAAAGAATAAACAGAATTCCAATATTCATGAAAAACAATAAGACAGGAATCGATACTTCGATCAAACGAAGAGAGAAGACTGTTCTTTCCTTCAACTCACCACTCGCTTGTTCAAAGCGAGTTTTCTCAAAATCTCTCCGTAAGAATGCTTTAATCAGTCGCATTCCCATCAGATTTTCACGCATGACACGATTCACACCATCGAGCTTATCTTGCACATCTCTAAACATACTGCCAGCCGTCTGGAGAACCCATTTTAAGAAAAATAATAAGAACGGTAATATAACCACTAGCACTAAAGCCAGTTTCCAGTTCACGATTAAAGACATGATCACACCACCGGCTAGTAATAGTGGTGCTCGAAGCATGATCCTCAAACTCATAAATACTGTATTCTGAAGTTGCGTCACATCATTCGTCATTCGTGTTATTAACGACGAGGCAGGGAACTTATTGAAATTCACAAAAGAAAAAGACTGCACCTTCTCAAATACACGCCGTCTAATATCAAAACCATAGTTCTGACTAACATGTGCTGAGAAGAACGAATTCGCAATTCCTGCTGCAAATGCGACTAGAGCTAGCCCAAACATGACAGCTCCCCAGTACTTTATAACACTCAAGTCGCTCTTCAAGATGCCATCATCAATAATCTTAGCCATGATCAATGGCTGCAGAAGTTCAACCCCAAGTTCAGTTAACGTTAAAAATAAAGCAACTCCGATTGCGACACGGTATGCTTTTAAATACGAAAATACTTTCCACATAATTTATCCCCCGAACGTCACCGATGTTTAACAAACTTAACCATCTATTAGTATTTTATCCTTTTTCTTAAAAATATTTAACTATTTCGACTTCTTATCCTATTTTTTAGTAAAAAGAAAACCCGCCTATTTGTTCAGCGGGTCTTTTCTGTCTTATCTTCTTTTCCGTTCACTTCAATTTCTGCCTTCTTTGGCCACGTTTTCACATGGTCAGTTTCTAATATTCCCATCGTAACATCACCAATGTCTGTATCTTCTAAAAGCTTATCTCTCACCCGATACTTTATATCATCTGCGTCTGCCAGAGTAAATCCTTCTTTAAGTTCAATATAGCTTTCTACATGGTATCTTCGGCCTTCTTGCAAAATTCGTAGTTCTTTAATATCCACGACATCCTGGTCTGAAAGAATCGTATTCGCAATACGGTCTTCAACTACTTTTGGGGCTGCAACTCCAATCAGTCCTCGCGTGTTTTCGATTCCTAACTTAAATGCTACAACAACGAGAAGGATTCCGATCAATAATGTTCCGATACCATCTAATATATATGCTCCGGTTAAGTCTGCTAATACGATAGATATAAGTGCTAACAAAGCCCCAGAAGTTGCGATTAAGTCTTCATAAAAAACTAAGCGGGTTGGGGGTGCAGCTAAAGCAACATTCTTAAAAGATTCCTTTACGATTCCGAATCCTTTTGCATCACTTCTCGTCTCGTGAACAATCTCCTTCATCGCCTTTATGAGGATAAAGCCATCAACTAAGATCGCTAGTATCATAATTGATATATTTAATAATAGATTCGTTGAAGATTGTGGATCTTGTATAAGCTTCCACCCTTTTAAAATCGTTTCGTAAGCCATGATAGAAACCACGATTACAGCTACTAAAACGAACAGATTCACCACGCGACCAAAACCTGCAGGAAATCGCTTAGTAGGTTCCTTTTCAGAAAGAGCACTTCCGAAAAATACAAACGCCTGATTTAGTGCATCTGCAGCTGAATGCAGAGTTGTCGCAAACATGGCACCACTTCCGCTGACTGCAGCAGCAATTCCTTTAGCAATAGCAAGTACTGTGTTTCCTAATGCGGCAATGCCGGACGATTTATTTCCTTTTTTAAGTAGTTCAATCAAAGGTCTGCCTCCACTCTTGTTTTGTATTTTTTTACATTCATAATAATTGGTTAATCTTATTCTTTGTGACTACGTTATCGAAGCTTAGATTGCGTACCCCATACAACAGCTAAGTGGGGTAGGTAGCTTGAATGACTCTCCTTGGAAAGAAAGTGTAACTGAACACGGAAATCAATTACTTTTAAATGCAACTAAGTATACGAAAACACTTTTTAATAAGCTCTTTCCTAAAAAATTGTTGCTTTAGGATATTCTCTTGTTCTCTTCCTTGCAAGTTGATTGAAGCGCAAGGTGGCGAGACTCCTGCGGGACGAGCGGTCAGGTGAGACACTTAGAGGCGCAAAGCGGCAAGTGGCTCACCGGTCGCCCCGCGGAAAGCGAGCAACCTGGAGCGGAAATCAACTACTTCCAAAACCAACAAAGTACACCAAAACATCTTTTTAATAAGAATTCCTGTAAAGCTCCCTATTTAAACCACATAAAAAAAAACAGGCTGCTACAAACAGCCTGTTCAAAATCAATTATTATGATACTTTCTCTTCATTATTACCTTGTGCTTCCTTATATCCGCCTTCCCAATACTCTGCATTCTTAATGCCTAGTTTGGTTGAGTCGAAAACCGGATCAAGCCCCGCTTTCTTCTGTTCCTCGTAATCTTTTAAAACACGAAGTGCAGGCTTTGCTAGTATGAGTATGGCAATTAAGTTCAGCCAAACCATGATTCCTAGACCAAGATCTCCTAGCGCCC
Organism: Fictibacillus sp. 18YEL24; assembly: GCF_015903855.1. Taxonomy (GTDB): domain Bacteria; phylum Bacillota; class Bacilli; order Bacillales; family Fictibacillaceae; genus Fictibacillus; species Fictibacillus phosphorivorans_C. The sequence goes on along the minus strand of NZ_JACZDT010000006.1, from coordinate 145,718 downwards.
AAGCTAAGTCTGCTGTTTTCACAGCCCCGTAATACGTTGTTCCTAACAAAACAATCTTAAGCAAGAACATTGGAACTTTGTTATTACGGCCTCTCATGAGGTAGGCAATATTCGTTTCTGCAATGTAGTAATACGCCATAATCGTTGTAAAAGCAAAGAAAAATAGGGAAACTGCTACAAAACCTGAACCGAATCCAGGAAGCACTGATTCAATCGCCTCTTGTGTAAAAGCTGTACCCGCTTCTACGTTAGGAATGTTCTCGACAATAAACGACTTGTCCGCTTCATTTTGAACGTTGTACATGCCTGTAAAGAGAATCATGAATGCTGTTGCAGTACATACCAGCCAAGTGTCAATGTATACAGAGAATGCTTGTACCAGTCCTTGTTTGGCAGGATGCGATACTTCTGCAGCTGCAGCTGGGTGAGCCCCAGTACCTTGACCCGCTTCGTTTGAATAGATTCCACGCTTAACGCCCCACATGATTGCTGAACCTACAATCCCTCCAAATGCTGAATCAAAAGAGAACGCGCTTCTGAAAATTAAAGAAAGGACTTCAGGAATCTGAGGGATATGAAAAGCAACGATGATTAGTGAAACAAGCACATAACCAATTGCCATAAATGGAACAACATACTGTGCTACATTGGCAATCCTTTTAACACCACCAAAAATAATAGCGGCTAATATCACAACTAAGAAAATACCCGTTATGGATGGATTGATGTTAAAAGCATTATCAAGTCCTGCAGCAATTGAGTTAGATTGGATACCTGGCATAAGCAGCGCCATAGCAGCTAGAGCGGATACCGCAAAAATGATTCCGTACCATTTCCACCCGATGCCTTTTTCAATATAATAAGCAGGACCACCTCGGTACTCCCCGTCCTGTTTTACTTTATAAACTTGCGCAAGTGCTGATTCAACAAAAGCACTTGATGCACCGATAAACGCTATCATCCACATCCAGAAAACCGCACCAGGGCCACCAAAGCCGATCGCTGTAGCTGTTCCTGCAATGTTACCTGTTCCTACTCGGCCAGATAACGCAATCGCCAAAGCTTGGAATGAAGAAACCCCCGCTTTAGAACTTTTTCCTTCCATCATAAGTTTGATCATTTCTTTAAAGTGACGAACTTGCAAAAATCTCGTTAAAATTGAAAATAATAGCCCTACGCCTAAACAAAAATAAATCATCGGCTGACTCCATAGAATCGCCACTGCATCTCCTACAAACGTTTCAAAGCTGTTCAAAACTTTACCCCCTTGTATTTGACTGAAAATTTTCTCTATTTGTAATTATAAGATAAATCATATATGATTACAAATTGTGACTAGAAACGCCAAAATCATTTACGGTTTTTTCTTATTATGAAGTTAGTCATGGTAAGAAAACAAGATAAAATTCTTTCCAGTATGGACATTTGTATCTTTTGTCGTGTACAGTTCCTAGTTGAATCTCAAAAATCCAGAAAAAAATAGTAGAATATAAGTATGAAAAATTGTGCAACAAAAAAACCATCTGATGACCAGATGGTTTAAAAACTGTCTATTGTTTAGTGCGTTTTGTTTACAATCGTCTTAAGCTTTGATTTCCGGATAATCTGGTTGATGACTTCAGAGAAAACAAGACCAATAGCTATACTCCCTGAGATCATAAAGGCTTTTGCAGCTAGATTAATGGCGAGATTATAATCATTCTCGACGAAGCTTCTCATCGCATTGTATGCAATACCCCCGGGTACTAAAGGAATGATGCCAGCTACACTATATATAATAACGGGTGTCTTATACTTTTTGGCAAAGTATTGTGAGGCGATAGCGATCGTAAACGATGCGATAACTGTTGCTAACACCATGTCTACCCCATTTGTTTCTAATAAGAAGTAGAAGATCCACCCGATCATTCCTACTAGACCACAGTGAAAAAGGGAGCGTTTTGGACCATTAAAAATGATAACAAACGCTGCTGACGCAATAAAACTCGTAATAATCTGTTCAACAATTGTCATCGTGAACGCTCCTTCTTAAAAAAATGAAAAGATAACAGCAATTCCTGCACCTATCGCAAATGCTGTTAAAAAAGCATCTGCGCCTTTAGCCAGTCCAGAAATAAGGTGCCCTGCCATTAAATCACGAACAGCATTCGTAATCAGCAACCCCGGTACCAAAGGCATAACGGACCCAATAATTATCTTGTCCAGCTCACCGCCTATCCCTGTCGAAACAAAGAAGAGAGCTTGTAATCCAATTAAAAGGGAGGCAGAAAACTCTGAGAAAAATTTTATCGGGACAAGCTGGTGAAAATACAGCAAGGACAAGAACCCAAGTCCACCTGTTATAAAAGCCGGGAAAAAGTCTCTCCATTCTCCTTGAAACATGATTAAGAAACAGCCTGAAGAGACAGCTGCTGCTAAAACATGGATCCATAGAGAATAAGGAGAACCTGATTCACCGATCTTTTTTAACTCTTTATATGCTTGTTCAATCGTAAATTCACCAGCACTGATCCTACGTGATATACCATTCACTTGAGCTACCTTTTCTAGATCTGTTGTCCGTTCAACGATCCGAATCAACTTTGTCTTCGTTGGCTCGTTACCCTCTACAGAAAAAAGAATGCCCGTTGGTGTTACATAGGGATGTGATTGATAAGCACCAAAAGAAGAAGCGATACGCATCATCGTATCCTCTACCCGGTACGTTTCTGCTCCGCTTTGCAGCATAATTTTGCCTGCTAATAAACAGACTGCCATGATATCGTAGGTTTCTTGTTTCTCCATTTCCATTAAGCATACTCTCCAATATATTACTTACCATCATTCTACCCAAAAGTAGAGCGTTAATATTTTTACAGTTTAACTGATTGTGACTGAATTCGGCAATGGAGTTGAACAAGTTTACAGATGTTACTACAATAAATTCATAAGTTAGTCACCATACACATCAAATAGATAGCGAAAATAATCCTGCTTATCCTGTTTCTTTTTGGGGAGCACACTTTTTTCGTGAAGTGAAATAGTAAACCATGAAAGGTATAGAATAGAGACACACATGAAAATAAGACTGACGATGCCGGTTAATATCACCACAAGGCATACCTCCTTTTGTATATATGCAAAGGGTATGGTATGAAACGCGTTTCAGAGCAAGAAAAACTTTTGAAGAGAAAAGGTGAAGGCATGACCAATATTAGAGATATAGCGAAGTTGGCTGGTGTTTCTGTTACGACAGTCTCTCGTGTAATCAATAATCATCCATATGTTAGCGAGGAAAAAGTATCTGCTGTAAAAGCTGCTATGAAAAAATTTAACTATCACCGTAACATTAACGCCGTTCATTTGAGCAAAGGAAAAACTCATCTAATCGGTGTAGTTGTTCCGTTCTCTAACCATCCTTACTTTGGTCTTTTGATTGAAGGAATCGCGAATGCCGCATTAGATCATAATTATAAGCTTGTTCTTATTCAAACGAACTATGAAGAAACAAAAGAAATGGAAGCTTTGAGGATGCTTGAAGACAAGCAGATCGATGCACTGATTATCTGTTCAAGGATCTGTGCATGGGACGTCATTGAAAGTTATAGCGTGTATGGCCCTATCGTCCTTTGTGAAGATTCAAGAAACAATAAGATTTCCTCTACATTTATTGATCATTATAAAACATTTACCATGGCTCTCCATTATTTATACAAAAAAGGGCATCAAGAGATCGGCTATACGATCGGAAGGCAGACAGGTACTAACAGCAGCCAGAGAGATGCTGCTTATAAAGATTTCTTAACAAGCAAGGCCTTAAGTTATGAACCAAGTTACATCTTCACAAATCGTTTTGATGTTGAAGATGGTGTTAACGTAGCAGAGCATCTATTGGACATGAAAAATCGTCCGACCGCTCTACTTGTCACAAGCGATCAAGTAGCCGCTGGAATCCTGACAGGTTGCAGAGAAAACGGCCTAGCCGTTCCAGACGACCTCGCAATCATGAGCTTTGATAATCAACCCATCTCAAGGGTTATGCATATTACAACACTTGAGATCCCTTTTGTTGAAGTAGGAGAAAAACTTTTTCAGCAAGCAATGAATGGTCAGGAAGCAGCTCATGAAGAGGTTCAGGTACGATTGATTGAGCGAAAGACGGTTTAAAAGCATGGGAGAATTATCCTCCATGCTTTTATTCTTTCTATTGTAATCGTACTTTTATGGGTGAAAGTTCTGTTCTATTAACTCTATCAATTGAAACAACTTCTGGATATATCATTAAGTAGTTTACATCATCGGGTATTTTTCCTAACTGTAATTCTCTATATTGCTTAACGCCTTCTGAGTGTTTGATACTTTTCTCTACACCATTACTTCTTAAAGGTACTCTTTTCCCATGTTCATCAAAAACTACTAAATGTACATCTTGATTCAAGTCTTCTTTTATAGAAGCAAATGTGTAATATAACGTTGAAGTAGCTTTAGCAATTATTAATTTATCTAAGTTAATATTGTATAATCCGTCTTCTGAATTACTACTTTCATTAAGATTTACAGTTTCAACAGGTAATTGTTTCACAGGAACCGAAAAGTTCCAATCCCCCTTTTTATTTGCTATAAGGGTAAATTGTAAAGGTAGCGTATAATTCTTTGGTAACTCTTTTTCTTTTAATTCAAACTCCAGTGCTGCCACATAACTACCTTCTTTCAACTCCTGAAGTTGCCCCCTCATCCCAACAAGTTGATCTTTATCTGCTCCTCCTATCGTATACCCTGATTCAGGACTATGTTCTTTATCCATTGCTTCAACTGATAAATCTTTACCTTCCGCTTTTATCGTAACTCCTATTACATTCCCGTCGTAATAGGCACTAGTTACGGTCACATCAACACCATTACTCGTCGCTTTTTGATTAATCTCTGTTACAAGGTTACTAGCTGCTAGTTCTTTACCAATCTTGACATCTAATTCTTCATATAGTTTTCCGATTAAAGGAACATCCGCTAATACTGTATTTATTGGCGAAAAGACAAATCCTGATACAAGCACAACAGAAGCTGCTGTGCCAGATAACCAGGCAGAAACTTTTAATCTAACTTTTGCTCTCTCTTTTCGCTTAGTCCTTCTACCTTCATTCATACCTTTTTGTATAGCACTTAAAATTCCAGTTCGTAATGGATCATTATTCTCCTTTTTATCAACCCATTTTATGTCCATATGTTCCCACTCCCCCCAGCAAGCCTCGCAACTCAATCTTTGCCCGATGTAAATATGTCTTTATAGTGCCCTCCGGTTTCTGCATTTTTTGTGCGATGGTCTTTATTGATAAATCATGAAAATAGAACAAGATGATAACCGTTTGATAGTGATGATCCATTTGAGATATCGCATATGTTAAATCCAAATCTTGTTCAGGTTGATTACTCGTATTCTCAGTAATCTCCTGAATAAAAGCTGCTCCTGTTAGAACCGTCCTCTTTTTCTTTTGTAGAACTTCATATGCAGTTCGAATCAATATTTTCATTAACCATGTACTAAAATATTTAGGTTCCTTTAATTTATTGATACCGACAAAAGCCTTACAGACTGCCTCTTGTAGAACATCTAAAGCATCCTCTTTATTACGAACATAGAGAAATGCTGTTCTGTAAAGTTTGTCACTCTCTTGGATAATGAGCTGCTCGAAGGCTTGTTCATTTCCTTTAATCGCTTTCTTTACTGTGTTTGTATTTATCAAGTTCTTGCCTCCTTTCACCTATTAGAGAGATAGGAGAAGAAAAAAGTTTCACTGCGTATGAAGAATATTATTTTTCTTTTTTATATCGACATATTTATATAGAACAAAAAACGCAATTAAAAAACTAAAATAAAACAAAAGATTAGAGGCTAGAAGATTTTTATAAGGTCTATATCCCGGCATATTATTATCTAACGTAGCGCTTAAGAAAAAAGGTAGAAACACAATGAAGAACCCAATGATTGCTGCAAACAGTAACCAAATGACATCTGACCGTTTCACGTAGAGATAGATAAGCAGAATAGGACAAATTGTTAATAGAGCCATTAACAACACATTAGTTTCAGACATAATAAAACTGTAAATAACTAATGAGTGCAGAAGACTTGGCAAAGTTAGTAAAATAATGATTAATGCGGAGAATGGAATGGGACTCATGAAAAGCATTCTCCTGCTCTTCATTACTAACATAAGAATAAAAAACAGCGATAATGCTATTCCGGTTATTTGAAGAAAAAGAAACATGGAAGTGAGTGCCGGTTTCCAAATAAGAGATTGTTTTATTGCATATTCTATTGATTCACTTTTATATAATAAGAAGAAGATCCAACCAATTATTAGCACTATTAGTGGTAGGTATCCTGTCACTCTATAAATAATTGGATCTTCATCTATAACTAGTTTTCTTTTCTTAGACAATCCTTAACATCCTTTCATAATCAAATTTCCACTCTAACCTATACGATTAATAAAGAGAAAAACCTGCAGAAGTTGATAACTTCTGCAGGTTTTTCTAGATTCTATAATGATCTGCTTTCCAGTTCGTAATCGCTTGTTTAATTTCCTTCGGTTTCATGTTTTCAACTGCTGCTTTCTCGGCCAAAAGCGGAAGTTCTTCGTCTGGTGCGAATCGAAGGGCTACGATCTGCCCAGCAGTAAGTCTTTTATCTAACAACTTTCCTGTTAATACGTAATAGCGTAAGTTTTCTTCTGCTCGAATCGCACGATCTTGAGCTTTCAATGGATATAAGCGAAGTAAAGCAAACGTCACTAACAGACTGAGTGCCATCACAATTAATATCACGCCTAGGAACTTATCTTCTGCTTTAAACAGATAGACAATGCTCGCGATAAGACCTCCAAGGACGAGCAAAGAAAGTACATAATGATAGATGGGGTGCATACGTGCATGATTGTTGTAATTTTGTGTATTCAATTCGTTCTCCTCTTTCTGCTACTTTATCTATTCCCACTTAAACGTAAAACTTGCCACGATAAATGCTCCGATCAACCAACCGCCGAGAATCATGGCCTCCATGCCGAGATCTAAAAACGACGCACCTACGTTCATCGTCTCACGAAGAGCATGGCTTAAGTGAGCGATCGGTAAAATTTGTACAAACGGCTGCAAAAACTCAGGCATGTCTCGTATCGGAAAGAACACACCGCCTAAAAACAGCATCGGGAACGATAGAAAACCGGCAATCGGTCCCGCACTCTCAGGAGTCTTGGCAATACCTGCAATAATGAAGCCGATCGCCATAAACGCTAAAGTCCCAAGCGTCACAAACGCAATTACGGTTAACCATGAACCTCTCACTTCAATGCCGAACGCAGCCCAAGCGACAGCTAGTACAATCATCGCTTGCAAGCCGTTCAGCATAAAACGAGCTGTAATTTGCGCTGCAATAAATGTAGAGGCTTTAAGTGTTGTTCCTTGCATACGACGTAAGATTCCGCGCTCACGCCATGAAGAGATCTGGCCTGCAACACCATTCATGTTGTTGCTCATGATCATCATCGCCACAATTCCCGGTACAAGGAAATCGATGTAACGAAGGTTCAGTGCATCTACACCTTTTGATTCTGTTACAACAACAGGCTCATAGCTCACTGATTTTTTACTGATCGTGTCAACTGCATTATCGACAAGCTGAAGTCCGACTTGGGACATCGCCATGTTTGTTTCATTATAATAAACCGGAAGTTTGAAAGGATCTTCTTTATTTCCAGCAGCTAGATTTTCACCATAGCCTTTTGGAATAGTAATAACGAGCGTTAAATCACCTTGTTTTAACTGACTTAACACATCTTTTTCGTTTGAACTTTTTTTAAGAGATACCGCTTCGTTTTTTTCCATTTCTTTCACTAAGTTCTTCGACTGTTCACTCTTATCCTGATCAACAACAGCTGCCGTAATGGATACGCCATTACCGTTTCCTAAGAATGAACCTAACATGACCATCAGAACGATAGGAAATGCGAGGGTCCAGAACAGTACTTGTCTGTTTCTAAGGAAGATCCGAAGCTGAGCGAGTGTTAATAGATAGTATGATCTCATCCTTCTCTTAACCTTCTTCCTGTCATGTGGATAAACACATCTTCAAGTGTTGCCGTTCTCGTTTGTAGGTCTACAAGCTTCAGCTGTCTTTCAGAAGCGATAGCAATTAAACTCGTTAATGTCTTCTGTAGATCATCCGTATAGAGAACATGTACATCTTTCTGACTACCCACTTGCTTTACTCCGTCAATCTCTGACAAAGCAATATCTACTTCATCGTTAAACTTAAATTCAACCGCGCTATCCGACTGAAGATTTCTTACGAGTTCACTAGGCGTATCTAGAGCAATTAGCTTTCCTTGATCCATAATGGCGATACGGTCGCATAACACGTGTGCTTCATCCATATAATGAGTCGTCAGTACAACAGTTTTGCCCCGTTCCTTCAAGCGTAAAATAATATCCCATAACGTACGGCGTGCTTGTGGATCAAGTCCAGTCGTAGGTTCGTCCAAGAAAATAATCTGCGGATCATGCACGAGTGCAAGTGCGATCGCAAGTCTCTGCTTTTGACCACCAGACAAACCTTTTATTCTGCTATTCTTTTTCTCTGTTAAAAGCATGTCATCAATTAATTCAGGAATTGAAATATGCTGGCGGTAAAAACTGCCGTAAAGATGAAGGATCTCATCTACCGTCAATAGCTCAAAAAGAGTAGTAGATTGAAGCTGTACACCGATGACTTCTTTTACTTTATCAAGCTCTTTTGTGATATCGAATCCGCCGACGATTGCCGTTCCTTCATCAGGCTTACGAAGACCAACTAACATCTCAAGCGTCGTTGTCTTACCTGCTCCGTTCGGGCCCAGCAGACCAAACACTTCGCCATTATGTACAGAGAACTCACTTCCATCCACGGCAGTAAAATCTCCATATTGTTTCACAAGTTTCTGCACCTTTATTATTTCTTGCTGCGTTTCCATTGTTCACTCTCCAAGCATATGTTTCACTGCTTCTTTTGTTTGCAGCAAAACATACCTTCAAATTTTGTCCATAGCTCTTTAAGAGTAGAGATCCATTCACATGCTCCATCCATTGCGTCCGGCTGTATCGCGTAATAGCGATAGCGTCCCTCTTTTCGGTGTTTGACAAGGCCTGCATTCTCTAAAACTTTCAAATGCTTCGAGATCGCAGGCAGCGACATATCAAAAGGCTGGGCTAACTCTTGTACACTCCTTTCTCCTTTTGAAAGCTGCTCAATAATCGTACGCCGAGTCGGATCAGATAGAACTGAAAATACATCATTTAAGTGTTCCATATTATATTTAACCATTTGGTTAATTATAATGTGCAACATATCAGACTGTCAATTTACACCTGTCCTTTCTAACTAAACGTATACTCAATTTTCACAGTGGCTGTAATCTTATTCTCACCTGGCTGTATAGGTGTTTCGGCACTTTGTGCATACATAACAGCCTGAAACGGAACAGGTCTAGGAGAGGATTGAGATACCTCTTGAACGTTGACCGGTACCGACCGAAGTGTAACTTGTAATGCTCTTGCCATAGAGATAGCTTTTTGCTGAGCATTCTGAATAGCTAGTGACAATGCTTGATTATAAAAGACATCAGGGTTTGAAACGGTGAATTGAATGGATGATACAGAATTAGCTCCGTTCGCTACCGCTTGATCGATTGCCTGCCCTGTTTGGCGAATATCTTTTACCGTTACCTGCAACTGGTGCTCTACACGATATGCTCTAAATTGCTGCTGACCATTTTCATAGTTATATTGAGGTTCAATTCGAAAACTAGATGTTTGAATATCGCTTTGAGAAATACCTAGTGACATAAGCGTTTGTATAACAGAAGCCGTTTTATCAGCATTCTCTTTTTGAGCCACACTTAAATTTGGGTTTTCTGTAATAACTCCTATTGTAAGAAGAGCTCGATCCGGAACAGCAGAAACAGAACCTTCACCGGATACTATTAAGCGATTAATCGTTGTGAGGTCATCTTGCTGCCTCATGCCTACATTTTGAAAACCTGGATGATTGTAATACATAAACAGACTCCTCCCGCCTAGTTAATCTTTATAAGCTATGAGAGTTTATGAGAGAAAAGAAGAGCATTTGAAGAGGGTATTTGGGGAAGTTTTGCTAGGTCAAGTGGACTTATGCTCGGTCGTGTGGTTTTATGATCATTCACGGGACGGTTATGCTCGTTCACGTGGTTTTATGATCGTTCGTGAAGATTTATGCTCGGTCATGGCCTTTTATGCTCGTTCCCGGACTTCTATGCTCGCTTATAGAATTTTATGATCGTTCGCTGCAATTACGCTCGTTCGCAACTAACACTACTATCCTTCTCCATAAAAAAAGCTGACATCCCGGGAGAATGCCAGCCTTTCCTTTCAAATTATATTTTAGAAATATAATTCATGAAGTTCTGAGAAGCAAATCCTCGGACTTCTTCTTCAGAATAATGTTTTAATAGCTCATTGATTAAGTTTTGAGTCATAGATGCATCTTCTAAATCCGTAATAAGTTGCGAGATGCCGTCAAAATCAGAGCCGAGGCCGATCTGTTTTACTCCGCCAAGTCCACAAAAATGGTCGATGTGCTTAATTAAGTCACTAATACTAGCTGCCCCTTCATTCTTCGTAAATGGCGGGTTATACACAACGTGCACGACTCCACCTTTACTAAACATCTCTTTAGCCATCTCATCCGTCAGGTTACGCGGATGGTCACACAGTACGCGTGAATTAGAATGACTGGCAAGCGGATAATCGGCAATCTCCATCACATCCCAAAAAGCACGATCACATAAATGAGATACATCGGTTAAAATTTTATTTTTGTTATTGAACGCTACAATTTCTTTTCCAAATACCGTCAGACCAGCTCCACGCGGTTCTTGTGCACCATCAGCTGCAAGATTCGCGTGATTCCATGTTAGACCGATCAAAAGAACACCGAGTTGATGCAGGATGCTTAACTTCGTAAGATCATCACCGATCGCATCCACTCCTTCAAGCGTAAGAACTGCTCCAATCTCTCCATCCTTCAATGTTTGAAAGTCGTGCCAGTTCTTCAAATGCTTCATCTCTGGATTTTTACCAAGAACCTCTTTATAGAAATAATCCACTTGCTGAAGAGCGGATTGAAATTTTTGATCGCTCGGAATAAAGGGTTCAATAAAAATCGCAAAGAACTGAACGTTCACTTTTCCCTTTTGCAGCCGTTTCTTATTTGTAGCAAGCTGTGGTGCATCTGCATAACTCAGCCTGCCTTCCGTTTCCCATAGTTTTAATAATGCATCGCAATGCAAGTCAATGACATTCATGTTGATCCCACCATTTCTTAGTTAAATAATCTCCATATCCCTAAAAGAATACGTTTAGTTGAAATTTATTTTTGTTATAATGTAAAGTATATCTTAGTTTACATATAAGGAAAGGCTTGATACGGGATGGAGAATAGTTCTTCTAATTTTATTAAAACAATCATCCAAAACGATCTGGAATCCGGAAAGCATAAGAAAGTCGTTACTCGTTTCCCTCCAGAACCTAATGGATATCTTCATATTGGACATGCAAAATCAATCGTAATCAACTTCGGACTTGCGGATGAGTTTGGTGGAGAAACAAATCTGCGCTTTGATGATACGAACCCATTAAAAGAAGACCAAGAATACGTTGATGCGATTAAGAACGACGTTGAGTGGCTTGGGTTTGAATGGGAGAACCTTCGCTTTGCTTCCGATTACTTTGAGGAAATGTATGCGCGTGCTGTACTTTTAATTAAAAAAGGAAAAGCATATGTGGATGACCTTACGGCTGATGAGATTCGTGAGTATCGCGGAACGTTGATAGAGCCAGGTAAAGAAAGCCCTTATCGCAACCGTTCTGTTGAAGAGAACTTAGATCTTTTTGATCGTATGCGTAAAGGCGAGTTTGAGAACGGACAAAAAGTACTTCGTGCAAAGATCGACATGAGTTCACCTAATATTAATTTACGCGACCCTGTCATTTATCGTGTCTCTCATGCTACCCACCACAATACAGGTGACACTTGGTGCATCTATCCAATGTATGCATTTGCGCACCCGATTGAGGATGCAATTGAGGGTGTAACACATTCGCTTTGTACCACTGAATTTGAAGATCAGCGCCCTCTTTACAACTGGGTTGTTGAAGAGTGTGAGATGGAGAGCCAGCCGCAGCAAATTGAGTTCGGCCGCTTAGGTCTAACGAATACGGTAATGAGTAAACGTAAATTGAAGCAGCTTGTAGATGAAGGCTATGTGGATGGATGGGATGATCCTCGCATGCCAACGATTTCTGGTTTACGCCGTAAAGGTTATACGCCTGAATCAATCGTTGAGTTTGTAAAAGCAGCCGGAGTTTCAAAAGGTTCTGGCGTAACCGACACAGCTATGCTTGAGCATTTTATCCGTGAAGATCTTAAGGTAAAAGCACCTCGTACGATGGGTATTGTTGATCCATTAAAAGTAGTAATCACAAACTACCCTGAAGGACAGGTTGAAATGTTAGACGCTGAGATCAACCCAGAAAACCCTGAAATGGGATCACGTCAGATTCCGTTCTCGCGTGAAATCTATATCGAGCGTGAGGATTTTATGGAAGATCCTCCGAAAAAGTATTTCCGTCTCTTCCCTGGTAACGAAGTACGCTTAAAGCACGCTTACTTCATTAAATGCGAAGATTTCATAAAAGATGAAAACGGTAATGTCGTTGAACTACATTGTACCTACGATGTGGAAACGAAATCCGGGTCAGGTTTTACAGGCCGTAAAGTAAAAGGAACACTTCACTGGGTAGAAGCGACACAAGCTGTACCTGCAGAGTTCCGTATTTTTGAGCCACTTATCTCAGATGCAGATATGGAAAAGGAAGAAGATAGCGAAGGCAAGACATTCTTGGATTACGTGAACAAAGATTCTCTTATCGTAAAACAAGGATTTATTGAAGCAAACATGAAGGACGCGAAACCTCAAGATAAATTCCAATTCTTCCGTCATGGCTACTTCAATGTTGATCCTAAGCATACATCAGATGATAAGATTGTTTTTAACGAAATTGTTTCACTGAAGAGTTCGTTTAAGCTTTAAATCTAATACAGAAAGAATAACTCCATGAAGTTTTTTCATGGAGTTTTCTTTGCGAGTCATCTTTATAAAATTGTAAATATCGTGCATTTTTATGTCTTGATTCTTGCCTTGATTAAAGTAGTTTTTAAATTCTTCAAAATCATGAGCTGTATTATATTGATAGCCGTATATCTTATGAAAAATTTGATGTGCTTCTTTATCTAAAATAATACCTAAACCATATTGTTCATGGAGTTTGTGTATTGTTTTTTCAATTTTTATTATATCCTTTTGAGTATAATAACTAATGCTACTTTGAATTTCTAAGTTATTAATAACTATAGCTTCTGTTAAAATTTTATTAAAAGGATAAGTATGATGTACTACAACATTACTACTCCCTGTCAAAGCACATTTGAAATTTCCTTTTTTCAGACTCTCTAATCTCCATACTTCCGTTGCTCCACGAAAGTATTCACCAATCTTAGTAATACCGCCTTTCCAATTGTGGTGTTTTTCACCTTTTATTGTTTTTAAGTATTCTATTCTACAAATCTTACAAGGTACTCTCTTTCTCTCAATAAGTTTATCTAACCTAACTTGCTGTATACCATAGTCTTTGTGTGTGTTACATATATATTTTAGTTTTTGTTTTCTATTATGATAATGTTCTTTCTCAATCAAGGTGGCTCCATACTTAATAAATAATTTTTCTAATTTTTTGTAATCGATTTTAATCTTACTTTTTTCAACAGCACATTCTTTACAACCTACACCTGATAAGAAATTATTCAACCTTATTATTTTTTTGCCAGACTCATAATGTTTTAAACAAAAATACTCTACTTTTGAGTGAGTATTTTTAATTTTTTGATTTACTAACAGTAAGTAACCCCGTTTCGAAAAAAGCTGTTCTAAATATTCAACATTGTCCTCAACTTTTATATTGGTCTCTTTTCGAATCAAAGGTTTCATCCCTGAATTTAATTTACTGATCATTTCATACTTACAATAGTGGCAAGAGTTTTTCTTAACATTAAAGCTTCTCCAAGTTGTTGACTGTATACCCTTTGTTTTATGATATTTACAATAATAATACAATTTTGAGTTATTATTCTCATATTCTCCTATATTTAATAATGTGTATCCTTTATTAGTAAACTCTGTTATTACTTTATTTCTCATTGCAATAGGCGATCCACTTCTCCTTCTACAATTTGAACAAAAACTATTTCCTTGAGCAAATGTTCTTTGTTTATAATATCGCCATTGCATTTCAAAGTATTTTTTACAGTTAGGCTCATCACAAATAAATAACACTTTCTTTGTACTCCCTGGTTTCAAGTCATTTACATCTACTTCAAACAAATTGCCTTGTGAGGACCATAAATACCCTTTACTTTCATACCAAGATCTAGTGTTATTTCTCCAGTAAACTTTCACTTTTTGAGGATACACCAACATATAAATCCCACCTATTTATAAAATTATTAATTAAATGTGACTTATTTTGAAGTAATATTCCTCTATTTATTTGTAATTGGAAGGCCTCTCTCCATATTGCAACTCTCTGATACTTAACCCAAAATCCATTTCTAAATGTGGATAATCTTTAAAACTTCCTTGAAAGTCTGCACCCGATTTAAATCCTAATTTTTTCGCAATCTCGATAACTTCCATCCAATCAGACTGTCCATTCTGGTTATCATCTCGTTCTAGATCCCAGACGACAGAACCATCATCCAGCTTAAGAGCAAAATCAATCGCTAGACCGTAGTTATGATAAGATTCGCCACCTTCAACATGAGTCACAATGGTTCCTTCTCTTGAACGGCCTTGTTCATACAGCCGATCCTGTTCGGCTGCGGATCGAAAATCATCGGTTATTACAATATTAATTCCTTTTTCGGACGCTTTTTGTATTAAAAGATCACGGTTCTCTGCCACGATCGGATGCAATTCAGTAGGCAGTGGTGTGTTCCTCTTTTTCCATTCCAATGTGATCAGATAAAAGATAGATGCAAGGACTGCGAGAAATAGTATACTTTTGAATATTTTCAATGAAACAAACTCCTTTTGTCATACAGCACTCTACCTACAGTTTATATCAACGAATGGATTGCGGAAAAGCAAACACTCTTTTAGGATCGTATTTTTGATTGATTCGTTGAAGCCTCTCCACATTTCTGCCAAAATACTCTTTTTCATAGTCTTTCAGTTCACTGTATGGAAAATTAACAAATGACCCTTTAGTGATGGTCTTCAAGTATCTAAACCTTTTTTCCACCCATCTTCTATTTTCTGCTACAACGGCTGGATCTTCCCATACGGATTGAATGCCTAAGATGTAGCGTGCTTTTCGGTAATAAAAAGCAGACTCTGTTTTATCAATATTTCGAATCTTACCTCCCATTGCATACACGGTGAGTGCTGCAAACACGGAACCTTCCGCACGCTTTTTCACTAGATTCACGATAGCTTCCACTTCTTCTCGATCGTATTCTTTATATACAAAGCGTCCAGTAGATTTAAACTTTTCATAGGGCGGATAGGTAGACTGCACTTCCGTAACAGCCTCTAAAAAGGTTAAAGATTTGGCAGAAATCTGAAATCCCTTTATTTTTTTATAAACATCTAACAGTTTCAATGCTTCTTCCTTTGTTCCATAAAAAAATCCCCTGCCAAACATAGCAAGTCCCTCAGACGCAGCGTTATACATGCTGGCATTCAAACACATTCGTTCATCTAAATTCACAAGCCATTTCTGCCATATTCGCAAAAACTTGCCTAGCTCTGTTGTTGTGGCACCAGGCTTATATAGCTCAAATAGTGTCACTTGTTCTACTTTAGGCGGCAGTTTGAACGTCATGGAAACGACCACTCCAAAATTTCCTCCTCCTGCACCTTTGCATGCCCAAAACAGATCACTATTTTCTCTTTCATTTACTTTAAGAACTTTACCTTTGTAGTTAATTAACTCCAGTTCTACCAAGCTGTCACAACCTAAACCGAATAATCGGCTAGAGAATCCCCATCCTGCACCAAGCACAAAACCACTTACGCCTACAGTTGGACAAGTTCCTCCTGGGAAGGGATATCCTCTAGAACCTACCGCTTGATAGAGATCTTTATTTTGAATACCTCCTTGAACGGTAACTGTTCCTTCTTCCTCATTAATGGCGACATCGTTCAACCGACTGATGTCGATGACCAAAACACCATTACCAGTCGAATAGCCTTCGTAATGATGACCCCCTGATCGAATTCTTATATCCTTACAATATTTTTGTGCCCACAAAATGGCATGACTTACATCTTCATATTCAGAACAATAGACAATAACACTAGGAAACTTTTGAATGGCTCTATTCCATTCTTGCCGTGCAGCTTCATATTGCGAATCATCAGGTAAAATTACTTCCCCCGTTAAACCCTCAAAAATGTCCATTCTCAACACCCTTTTAAGTAAATGAATTACATTTTAAAGTTTATGAGGAGGTGGCATGGACAAATTCTGATATGCAAAAATAATAAAAGACCAGGGTACCCTGGTCTTTATACATACATTTTTTTATTGTTGTGAACCGATTGCCTGAGAGAGGCTCGACTTTATGGAAACTTTCTCAAAGGATAATCCTAATTGAATAGCGGTCATTGCAATTTCTGGTCGAATGCCAGACAAGGTTGACTTTACTCCGATGAGACCAAGTGTTTCAATAAGAGAGAAAATCTGTTGCGCGACCATCGTATCAATAATTAAAACACCAGAGAGATCGATAAAAAGATGTGTGATCTCTTTTTCAGTACACTGTTCTAGCGTGTTTTCAACGATATACTTTGCTCTTTGTGTATCGATGACACCGATTAAAGGCAAAAGGCCCATATGATTGTTTAGTGCGATGACAGGTGAGCTTAGCTCGTTGATCATCTCTTGCTGCGCGATTAGTTTTTCCTCACTATATTTTTGGTTTTCTTCAACAAACCACGTCACAATTTTATTAAACGTATCAATGATAATTTCATTCCATGCATCGATGATTGTTTGTGGATATTCTCCTTGATGAAGATTAACGAATTCTTGTATAAGATTTAAATATTGCTTTTGTACATTGAAGAATTCTTTCATGATAACTGTTACGGGTGTGTTCAAATGCTCATCATCTTGAGCAATCATAAGCACCCATCTTTCGAAGTCTTTTAGAAACTTACCTTCTTCCGTTACAAAAACCTCACAAAAATGTTCGTGAAATTCGTGATTTTGTTTTTTAAGCGTTTCGATCGTCTTGGGATTTGTGGAAGCGTATACCCCCTTGGCCTTTGATTTATCAATTGATTGGTACCAATCTTCCGTCAACTGCCATGTTTTCTCCATTAAAAAAGAATGCAGCGCCTTATCTCTATGCATCTCTTTTCCACTCTCCCCATCTACCCTAATTTATCATTATTTTAATCTTCGTCCTTAGCATCCCAATCTTCTGGAATGGGTTCACTCAAGTACTCCTCAACCATCTTCTTATATTTTTCTAACTGTTCAAAATGAGTATTGAACTGTTCCTTATTAATAAGATGCTGGTCACCGTCAAAAATGGTACGGATTTTATTCTGCTGAACTAAGCTTTCAACTAACGCTTCAGGCATCGATAAATATTCAGCCGTTTCTTTTATTGTAAGATACATACTCATACATCCTGTCTAACTTTTGTTTAATCTTAGCTTACAGCAAGAACGGTATGGATTCAATATACCCTAATTAATAGCTTCTAAAATCTAATTGAAGGATTTTTTATTTTGTATTAAATGTTTTGTCATTAAAATGACAAAAAGGAGTAGGATTACATCTACAAATCCATATACCAAACCGTAACTACCAAGATGATAGAGGAAACTGCCTAATAGGGGTCCGATCGACATCCCCATATACCTGAAAAAGTTATACGCACCAATTGCTGTAGCACGATTGGATTGAAACTCTTGTGTAAGAAGAGCTGTTTGAACGGGTAATGACATCCCTAAGAAAAGACCGAAGAATGAGATCGAAAGAATCAATAAGATGAGCGATACGTTCGAGACTAGGATAAAGAAAAATAAAGAAACGACGTTCAAAAAGGCGGAGTATACGATCACTTTTCGTTCATTATATCTTCTCATTTTGCCGCCAATAAAGCTTCCCACTACAATTCCTAGTGATAGCGGGAGGAAAACCAAACCCTTTTGTTCTACAGACAATGAGTACCTTTCACTCATAATAGCGGGTAGAAATACCAAGAAGTTATACAGTGCGTAGTATTGAATAAATCCTAAACCGATTACGGTGTACCCTATACGGTTTTGCAGAATCGTAAGAAAATCTTTAAATCTGAAATTCTGTTTTTTTGTTGTACTTGGTTTTGTTTCGTTCAGAAAGATGAAATTTCCTGCAAAGATGATACATCCAACACAGATTAATGCAATAAAAATCATATGAAAATCAAATGAAGCACTTAAAAAACCACCAACTACAGGACCTAAAACTGGTCCTAGTGATACCAACATTTGAAAGGTTCCCATAGGTTGGATCCGCTCCTTCCCTTCGAACAGATCACCAATGACCGTTACGGCTACAACTGAACCCGCAGCAATTCCGATGGCTTGTAGAGAGCGAAACACTAAAAGAAATTCAATGGATGAAGAAAAATAACATCCGATCGTAGCCACTAAATAGATCAGGATGCCTGATAGCATCACTTTACGCCGTCCGATTGAATCCGTAAGTGGTCCATAAACCATCTGCATCAAAGCCAGGAAAATCGTATAGATCGAGATCGAAAAGTTAACCAAGAAAGGTGTTGTATGAAGTTCTTTCGTCACCTCAGGAATAAGAGGTACATATATCGTTTGAGAAAAAGGACCGAGAAACGCAGCAAGTGCAACAAGGTAGACTAACAATCTGCGGTGCTTCACAAATAAAAACTCCTATCATTTATAAAATAAAAAAGTCTGCTGAAAAAATTCAGTCAGACTCCCCTTACATTAACTTTTTAAATTATACACCTTGTGAAACACTTTTAATAAGATTTAGCTTGAAGCAGTAAATTGATCGTCTTTGAGCTTTTCAAGATCTTTTCTGTATTTTTCATGGTAGATTGCTGGTTTAATATCTCTTATGATATAAGCCAGAAAACTGATAAGAGGTGAAACTAACATGAACATAATAATATGAGCCAATAATTCCAATTCGAATGTTTCAGGTATATTTAGAATTCCATAATTCACTAACATCATTGCTATTACCCACTGAAGTATAAAAACCCCTGCAAATTTAAAGTAGAAACGTATTTTAAATTGTGATACCCCATAAAAGTAAAAAGTTAAAAAAATAGAAAATTTGAAGTAGAACGTTATTTTTGTTGGCCATGTCAATGTTTTGTCACTATTATATTCATTGTGAAAGAGAAGAAGAAAAAATACTATGATGATGAATTGACCCGTAAAAATCACCTTGTTTCCAAGTTTCTTTTTCACAAATAAATCTTCTTGCATAAGTCTTTTAGTCATTGCCAATGTATAAAGATTTGGCTTCTCAGTCGTCACTACCTTTAAACCAAGGTCTTTTAAAGAATCCTTTAAAATATAGGGTCGCCGATCAACCTCTTTTACCACAACATCTAAAAAATCTATTGCTGGAACCTCTGTCAACTCAAACACGGTAATTTCAAGCGGCACATTGTTCTCCTGTAAATTTAGAAGCCATGGGTAGAGCTCTTCTTCTCTATAATCTGCGAATCGAAATACATCTAGTTTCCCATCTTCTTTTCGATAAACAATATTCAGTGTTATATATTTATAGTAACGTGTTTTCGTATCAAGGGAATTGGTTTGATATATACTTTCTGATAATGGCGAGATCAGACATTTAATAGCACTTGAGAAACGAAATTCTGAACGCTGTATCTCGTTGGTTTCTAGATTTGTTTTTGTCGTTACATACCCCTTGTCAGTAAGCTCCCAATCCGTTACATTTCTGGACTGCTTTATAGATCCTATTAACATGTATAGGATAATACCAATCAAAAATAATGAAACTAGCAATAATATAGAACCTAAGACAGGTTGACTTTCCAACATTTCAATTGCTTCCTTGGTGATTAATGCAGTCATACCACCCAAAAATAGTATAAATCCAAATAATATTATCCAATGATACCAAAGAAATCTGTCCGTATATTTTCCATTTTTCCCGTGCATAACTACCTCACTTTGACCAAATTTTAAATCTTTAACATTAGTTTATCTGACTGACCACGTGAAACACAGGCTAAAATACAATTTTGCTCCTTCTTTTGTTGTGCACTAAGAAAATCATCTAAATGTTCAACCTTTCCTTCAGCGACTGGAATTTCACACGTACCACATCTACCTACTCTACACGAGTACAGAATATCAATACCATTTGCTAACAATACTTCTAGAAGTGTTTGATTCTCTTCTACTGTTAATTCACTCCCATTATTAAGCACAACCTTAAATGGCTTCATATGCTTAATCCGAGTTGGTAAAAATCGCTCATAATGCACTGTAGTTTCAGGATATCCTAGCTCCCATGCTGCTGTCCTAAACTGCTCAATAAATCCTTCAGGTCCACAAAAATAAACATAGGTTCCGATTGGATGATTTTCTAAGGAAGTGGTTTGTAAACGTTGATGTTGATCGGAAAAGTAAAAGTGGCTTTGATTCGGATAATGTTTTTTTATGTATGAATGAAAAACACAGCTCTCCTCAGATTTAGAGGCGTAATGAAGTTCAAAGGTTTGTCTGTTAGTTGAGATATCCTGCATCATAGAAAGGAATGGGGTAATACCGATGCCTGCCGCGTAAAACACGTGATGTCTCGCTTTAAAGCTAAGAGAAAAATGATTGTTGGGGTAACTGATCTGAAGTCGATCTCCCACTTTCATACCCTGATGCCAGTGGAGTGAACCACCTTTAGAATTTTCACTTAATCGAACAGCAATTTCATAATTGGAACGCTTGTCTGGATGACTTACTAGAGAATATTGTCTCACAATGAGTCCTGACGGTGTTTTTAGGTAAGTAGAAATATGTGCCCCTCCACTAAATCTTGGAAGTTCCTTTCCCGTTTCTGGGAACAGCGTAAACTTCTTAACCTGCTTCGTTATCTTTTCTATAGATGAAACCCGTACGAATAAAGTAGGTTCAATAGACAAATAGACTCACTCCTAACCTGTAGCTGGATAGCCTAAAAATGCATGGTAAAGTTCAGAATAGTGGTCTGACACTTCAAGCTTTAATTCACATTGATGGCAAGTTAATCCAGTTTGTTGTTCTTCTGCTCTGTTCAGTTCATGACAACGGCAACAGAATATACTAATCCACTTCTCACCATAACCAAAATATTGAGTCTCATCACTCGAGAAGCCGATACGTTTTGCCATCATTTGCACGGTATGAAGTTCAGAATAGGGCAGCTCCACATAGAGAAAAGTTCCCATCTTTTGCTTACTTAGAAATTCTTCTAGGCACTCTCTTTTTTTAGCAGAAAAATGATACCACTCATAAGCCAACTTCTCTTTCTTCACGTGTTCGAACACACTACTTAAAACCCTTAATCCATGCTCATCTGAACAAAATATATATTTTCTTTTTCCTTCAATAAAGACTGCATCCATACTCATAACGTCTTCACCTGTTGAAGCTGTTTCTCCAAGTACTTCAACACAGCTTTTTTGTAGGTTGAGATTCCCCTGTATTCTACAATATGGTCAGGAAGTTCAGATAGGATTTCGTAAAATTGCTGCAGCCATTCTATGTTTGTTGCTAGTTGTTCCAGAGCCAGCAAATGTGTGTGGATGGAAAAGAGAATACTGTTTGTACGTGGTAGCCTGAATAACTTCTGCACCTCTACTCGAATATGGACAAGCTCACCTGCGTTCTCACTTGTGACCTGTTTACGGAGAGGTCCCCACTGATCAAAGGTTTCAAGCGATGTATCAAGTCGATCACCTGCCATAAGCGACCAATTCAAACGTTCCCAAGGTGTTCCTGCTTCAAGCCTCATAAGAAACTGTAGAATTCGTTGATCTAGCCCTTCTTCCTTAAAGCCTGGAATAGGATGATGAATGCTTTTAAATTTCATTCCTATGTTAAAAGCGAGAGACCAGTTGGCAGGAAAACAAAGCTGTCCTGCATCTAAATACAGATTATCGTCACGCTGTCTCATGTAAATGAGATCTTCTTGCACATGCTGACTAATAAAGAACAACGGTTCACATGGAAGAGAGTTTTTCTCACCAAAAATAAATTCCTTCTTTTCATCCAATATTTTATTGGTAAATATCCAACTATTATTCTCTTTTTCGATTGAAAAATCTTGTGGGTACTTTGAAACTAAGTGATCGATCACGATCTCAACAATCTCCCACTGCCCTGTAATAGAATGTGGCAGCGATTGATAACAACGTTCAGGGTGATCACTCAATAGTTTTCGCTTGAATAGCATCTCTTTTTTGTAACTGGAGGTAACCTCTATGCAATAAGGCTGTTTCATGGGGATTGAATTGTTGGAATAACGATACGTTGAACCTTTAAACGGATAAGGAAAATGTGCAAGATCACCTGTCCATTTCATGCCTTCACCCTTTACAGAATATTCTTATAATTCATTGTAAAGAAAATTCATGTTCTTGGAAAGGAAAAAGAAGAGAACTAACTTTTAACAAGTCAGCTCTCCTCCCTCTTATCCGGATAATCACACAGCTCAATAATCTGTCCTTGTGAATGCGCAGGATTCATATAAATCAACCTTCTGCCAAAAGGATTTGTTCGATACGTATCTTTTAAAAAGGTATACCCTCTAGCTTCAAAGTCATCAATCGTTTGAAGAAGATCGTCCACTTCATAAGCCAAGTGATGCACACCCTTTCCCTTCTGTCGGATGAACCGCTCGATCGGAGATGTTTTACTCGTAGGTTCAAGAAGTTCAATCACCTGGTTTTCAAGCTCAATCACGGCAATGTGAGTCTCTACTCCAGGCTTTTCACTCGTATATCGTTCAGTCAGCTTTCCGCCTAGTACATTCGTATAAAATTCAATTGCTTCATCTATTCGTCTAACTGCAATTCCGGTATGGTCTAGTCTCATCACGTTCACCTCATTTAACTAGCATTATAGAGGGTTGTAGAAATTTAAGCAAAAAGGCAGTCCTATTAAGAAAGGACCACCTCCACATATTATTTGATTCTAATTTTTTCGTTACCTTTAATCCACTCCGGATAAAAACTTAAGTCAATGGTTAGAGGATTTTGGGAGCGATCTATTGGAGGCAGCTCTATGCCTAGTCGGGATGTACCTTTTTCTTCTTCAGTGCCCATGGACTGCGAGTTCACTTCAATTTCTTTACCTTGAGCATCAGTTATTGTACTAAAAATCGCAGAACGGAAAGGTTTTTTCGTATGCAGATCAAAGATAAGTCGCCCATCTTCTTTCCTTAGATTTCTCAACTTGTTTCCATAGGGTTGTTTTAAAATCTTCATCTTTTCTGTATCCACCACAATGACTGCATTCTCTTTATCGATAGCTTGAGCACTATTTAAGACCAGATACAATTCTTTTGGTTCTTTAAAATAGTTACTTTGCAAATAAACTTCTCGCTCAGTGTCTTTATCACCTGACCCTGTTATACCATTTGCTATATTACCCCACACCTCATTATTTTCATCAACTAATCGTAGGTCATCAAGCTGCAGGATGTATTTTTCATTTTCATCGTTCATCTTTAATTTCACAACAGCTCGTAATGGATAAATGGTTACCTTCTCAATATTGATTTTTTGACCTTCTAAGTCCATCGTTTGTTGGACTGCATATTCTTTTTTCTTCTTAAATTCATTAAGTTTTAAATTGATTGTAAAATTCATATCCTTTATTTTGAGATCTACGATATATTCTTTTGCTTCAATAGGAACTTCAAAAAAATATTCAATTTCTCCACTAAACTTAGACTCTCCTTTATCTGATGAATGGGCATCACCGAAAGAATTATATGCTTCATCCAGTGCGGTTCCGTCTTTCGCTCTGATCTTTACATCATCAAACATTACCTCTTTTAATTTTTCTTTTGATTCAATCGAATAAAAAAGCACCATGCCCATTTCGTCTGCTATCGTTCCATCAATGGTAACTTTCAACCCATCTTTTTCGTCTGATACGCCTTGTTTTTGATAATATTTTTTTTCAACAGCTGCCATTCTTCCTTTATCATCACGAATCATACTCACTATTTTTTCCATGCCTGGTATTTCAGAAATGTAATTAGCTAAAGCCGGTGAATTCTTAATAGAAGAAAATAATCCAATGAGTAAAAGAGCTGCCGCTATAAAACCAAAAGCACTTCTTTTCTTCATTCTAGATTTCCGCTCTTCTGCTTTTGCCTTTTGAAAACCAGTTGATATCGCCTGATCAATAGATTCTAGTGAAATTGGTATATTTTCATACTCTTTCTTTAAATCGTTCAGTTGTTCTTTCTCTCTTTCAAACATGTAGATTACCTCCTTTCTCCTCTAACTTTTCTCTTAATGCTCGTAACGCTTTATTCAGCCACGTTTTAACCGTTCCTTCTGGACACTGCATGATGGTTGCTATATCTTTTATCTTTACGTCATTAAAATATTTTAAAGTAAGGATTTCACGTGACCTATCGTCTAAATCTAACATCGCGTCCTTCAGCTCTAATTGTGAGTGATTCTCTGAAAATCCTAACGAATTTAAGATTTCATCATTCCTGACTACTCGCTTTTTGTGTTTCAACTGATCATTACAATAGTTGATCATAATTCGGATTAACCATGTTTTGAAATAGACCTCGTTTTTTAACTTTTTTATGTTTTTGTAAGCACGATACGTTACTTCTTGCATAGCCTCGAGGGCTTCTTCTTCATTGCGCAAAAAAGATAGAGCTGTCTTATATAAATCGACTTTATACGTTTGAATCAATTGTAAAAACGCCTCGTCGTTTCCTTTTATCGCTTTCTTCACTAACTGTTCTGTCTCCAATTTCTAGCCTCCTGACCCTTACCTATATATTAGACCGTGGGAAGTAAAAAAAGTTTTATTAAAAATAAAAAAATCAGCCTTTTTAACAAAGACTGATTTCATGAGCTATTTTTTTGCAAGCAGATACATAAAGTAAGGTGCCCCAATGATGGTCACAATGATCCCTGCTGGTATTCCACTAGGATCTAATACTACTCTTCCGATCGTGTCAGCTGTCAGGAGTAAGATTCCTCCGATTAATGCTGCAACGGGAAGGAAGACTTGATGTCTCGGACCTACTAGTGAACGTGCGATATGAGGAGCCATCAATCCTACAAAAGCAATTCCACCACTGACTGCTACAGAAGCGGACGCAAGTGCTACCGAGACCATAATCAACAAAATTCGTTCTCTACTTACATTCACACCTACTCCGACAGATACGTTCTCATGCAAATTCAACGTATTTAATACATTGGATTTAAATATCGTATAAGGAATCAGCAGCAAGATCCACGGCAGCAACGATAAGACAAACGTCCAATCATCGCCCCAAATCCTGCCTGCCATCCAGTTCGCCATGAACGAATAATCTTCCATATCTAATCTCGTAGATAGTGTCAATGTTGCTCCATACAAAGCGGCTGCTAAACCCACACCGACTAAGACGAGCCGGGTAGGTTCAACACCTTCGCCTTTTATGTAAGACATGATGTAGATCACAAACGCTGTTAGCATTCCACCGAATAATGCAAATAACGGCAGTACATATAAAAAGCTTGTTGTTTCCACTGTAAAGAACATGATATACACCACAACCATCAGACCAGCACCAGCATTTATTCCTAAAATACCAGGGTCTGAAAGCGGGTTCTTCGTGATACTTTGGAGGATGGCACCAGACACAGCGAGCCCCATCCCCGCAAGAATAGCAACAATGATGCGAGGTAAACGAAACTCAAAAAGAATTAAATTCTCTCTCGGCGTTCCTTGACCCATTATGGTTCGAAATAATTCTGAAGGAGTTAAGGAAGCAAAACCAGTCGCCACACTAATAATGAAAACGGCTATTAGCAACAAGATCGCCGCGATCGTCGTTACTCTTACTCTCTTAATCTGTTGTGCATTCATCATGATCGTTTTCTCCCTCCCTTTCTTGCAAGGTAAAGGAAGAATGGTACTCCGATCATAGCAACTACTGCACCTACTGGTGTTTCATAAGGAGCGTTAACCGTTCGGGCAAACGTATCTGCTAACACCATGAGCACACTTCCGAAGATCGCGGAACATGGAATGATCCACCGATAGTCAGTTCCAACTAAGAACCGCACGATATGCGGAACCATAAGACCTACAAATGCAATAGCACCAACGAGTGAAACGGCAGCGCCTGCTAAGATTAACACCACCGTCATAAGAATGATTTTTGTAAATAGGGTTCGTTGACCAAGGCCTCTCGCCACTTCTTCACCAAAGCTTAAAATGGTTAACTGCCTTGAGAGCATAACAGCTACCATGATTCCAACCAACACGACAGGTACGATAATTTTCAGCTGTGCCCAGTTTGTGCCTGATACACCACCTGCCGTCCAAAACGCAAGGTCCTGAGAAAGCTTAAAATATAATGCAATTCCTTCTCCTAATGAAGAAAGCAGTGCAGAAACCGCTGCACCTGCTAACGTAATCCGGATTGGAGTCAATCCACCTCGACTCATGGAGCCAAGTCCGAATACTAACATCGCACCTATTCCTGCACCTATAAAGGATAGAATCATCACGGTAAGGTAGCTCGCTTCTGTATGAAAAGCGAACACACAAGCAAGAGCAAGGCTTGCTCCCGCGTTCAAACCAAGTAGACCAGGGTCTGCTAACGGGTTTCTAGTCATCCCTTGCATGATAGCTCCACTCACAGCAAAGGCCGCACCTACGATTGCTGCACCAAGCTCTCTCGGTAATCGCAGACTCATGATAATACGGTCAGCTTCTCTAGTAGGATCATAGTTGATCACAGCGTTCCATACAGTTAGAAACTGAATCTTAGCGGCTCCCACAGATATTGCAAGAATGATACTCAACAAGAGAAGTGCGAACCCAAACAATAAAATAGCTGTTCCTACCGCTGGCCTAGAATACACTTTATTCTCTTTTATAAGCTTGGTTTTTGTTTTGAACATAGCGTTTGTCCCTTTTTATAAAGTGCTTGTTATTTCTTTTTCGTTAACTCTTCAACGATAATATCTAGTTCTTTTTCTAGAGAGATCGGGTCATTGAAATAGAATGACTCTGAATCAAACTTAATTGCGTTACCGTTCTTCACCGCTGGCAACTCTTTCCACACATCTGACTCCATGAATGAGTTATCAGGATTTCCAGTTCCTGTTCCTACAAAGATATAATCTCCAGCATATGTTGGTATCACTTCAGTAGAAATGGCTTTCCAGCCTGGGCCGAATACATCTTCTTCTAACTTCTTAGGAGCTTTAAGCTCGAGCGCTTGGTAGATCACTTCTGTACCGCGGCCCCAGTTCTTACCGTATACATACATGTCTTTTCCGAATGCTTCCATAACCATGAACGTCTTGTCTTCACCGATTGCTGATTTTACTTTTTCACGAGATTCAGCCGCTTTCTTCTTCCACTCTTCTACCCATGATTTTGCTTCTTTTTCTTTGTTTACCATCTTTCCGATCTCGACGTGCTGTTCCATATAGTCATACTTGTCATACGTCATTGTAACGGTCGGTGCGATCTCTTCGTATTTCTTAATATTTTTGTCATCAGAGTACGTAATGATAAGGTCCGGATCTAATTCTAGTAGCTTTTCATAAGAATCAGCAGTTACAACTTCAGCTTTGTCCAATTTGTTTCCGTAGAATTTATTTTGTTTCGGATATTCATTTACTGCTACTGGTGTGATGCCTAAGTCTAGTAGGTTACCTGCATACGTTGCAGCCATCATTGCAACACGTTTTGGTTCAGCTGGCACTTTGATCTCTTTCCCTTTTTCATCTTTATAGATTCTCGTTTCTTTCTTCGACGATTCCTTTTCACCTGAGCTTGCGCCTTCTTCTGATTTATTTCCGCATGCTGCAAGTACAAACACTAAAAGCAGTGTCATAAAGCTCACAAGTAATTGTTTTGTTGTTCTTCTCATCTTGTTATCCCCCTATATTTGACAATAAAAATCATTCTCAATTAGCTATAAAAAAGAAAGGCGAATATCTACGCCAAGTTCTCAACTAACTTTACATTCTTAATTAGATCATACGTTAGACATACAGGTTTTCTCGTCCTCGGATCCACACCGATCTCTGCATCAATATGAAATACATTTCGTAGGACCGTACGTGTCATGACCTCATCAGCCGTTCCCTCTTTTATGATGGATCCAGCTTTCATCGCGACCATATGGTGAGCAAAGCGAGCCGCGTGGTTCAAATCATGAATGACCATGACGATCGTTCTCTTCTCATCCCGGTTCAACTGGTATAACAATTCTAAAACTTCCAACTGGTGAGACAGATCCAAATATGTAGTCGGTTCATCCAACAAGATAATATCCGTTTCTTGAGCTAATGCCATCGCAATCCATACCCGCTGGCGTTGCCCACCTGAAAGCGCGTCTACAGAACGATCTTTAAACTCGCGAACACCTGTAACGTCTAATGCCCAATCTATCACTTCAAAATCTTTTTTAGTAAGCTTTCCGAAGCCTTTTTGATAAGGAAATCTTCCGTAAGATACAAGTTCACCGACCGTAAGTCCTTCTGGTGAATCAGGTGACTGAGGAAGGATCGCCATTTTTTGAGCAATCTTTTTCGTAGATTCTTTACTGACAGCTTTACCATCTAGATAAACAACACCGGATTTAGGATTTAGGATGCGCGACAACGTTTTTAAAACCGTTGACTTCCCGCAGCCATTCGGTCCGATGATTGTTGTAATCTTGCCGTCAAGAATGGAAATGTTAAGATCCTTTACGATGTCTTGTTCACCATATGAGATTTGCAAATCCTCAGCATACAGTCTAGACACTTTATTCGCCCTCCTTTAAAACAGTAATTTGAAATATATTTAAAGTATTGGACTTAATTGAAAATGATTATCAATCTCGTTATCATTTTATTGGATATGTATGAGAGTGTCAACGGGAATTTTATTTTTGATATAAAAAAATCAGCCTTTGTCCTTCAAGGCTGATCTGTCATTATTTAAAACATCCCGAGCGCTTTCTTTGTCGCTGGACCTACCACACCATCAACTGTGAGCTTCTTAGCTTTTTGGAACTTGCGAACAGCGGCATCCGTATTGGCTCCAAAAACACCGTCGACTCCTTTAGTACTGTAGCCTAGATTTGTAAGTCTTCGTTGAAGCTCCATGACTTCGGCACCACGGCTACCCTTTTTTAGATTAACGACTGA
Source organism: Fictibacillus sp. 18YEL24 (assembly GCF_015903855.1). Lineage (GTDB taxonomy): Bacteria > Bacillota > Bacilli > Bacillales > Fictibacillaceae > Fictibacillus > Fictibacillus phosphorivorans_C. The sequence continues at coordinate 116,152 of NZ_JACZDT010000006.1, read as the reverse complement.
GAATACTGGCACTGTCGAACTGTTTGTTACCTTATATCCATTTGCTGCTGCTAGAGCAGGGAATGACTTACCAGTAGTTGTGATCACAACAGGGGTATTAACTGAAATCCTAGCATACAACCACTGCACCTCGTTGTTGTACATGCGGATACAGCCTGCGCTCACATACTTACCTATGGAACTTGCATTATTGTTTCCATGGATTGCGTACGTCGTGCCCCATGTTCCATTTGCGTTTAAGCCTAACCATCTGTTTCCTAAAGGATTCCGCTGATCTCCACCTGGAATGTTTCCTGTATAATAAGGCCGATTCGTGATCTTGTTTACAATTTTAAATTTACCTTCTGGCGTATACGAGGGTAGTTTACCTGTTGCTACTTTAAATACCTTTGATAGTTTATTATTCTCAAAATACGCTAACTGGTTTGTCGATTTATTTATGACGATAAATGATGAAGCTGCTGCCTTTGCTGGTTGGACTAGTAAGAACATGAAACCAAACATCAGTAATGCAATCAGTACTTTTTTCGTTTTCATTCCTTCTCTCCTATTCTTTATTGAAATAACAAATCCTCATATTCTATGCGAGGGTATAGGAGATGCATTACTACTTTTGTTAATAAATTTAATCAAAAAAACATGAATATTAAACTTGTACGATGAATAGACTGGTAGGTTATATTTGTCTTATACACATGAACAGAAAGAAGATGGAATGATGCGAAATGTTATGTTAAAGAACAACCATAGAGTGGAAATTCGCGAAGCTGTAAGTGATGATGCAGAGAACATCATCGATTTTTATAATGTGGTTGGCGGTGAAAGTGATTTTTTATCCTTTGGAGCTGGTGAATTCAAACGAGAATTAGAGGATTATAGTAATTACATTGTCTCTGTCTCAAATGAATCGAATTCAATCATGCTGCTTGCGACAATCGGTTCAGAGATTATTGCAATCGCAACCATCAATTCCTCGCAGAAGGAAAGAACGAAACATGTTGGAACATTGGGGATTGTTGTTTCTAAAAAGTTTACCGGGTTGGGATTAGGAAAAGCTTTGATGGATGAACTTATAGAGTGGGCAAGACAAAATGGAATCACTCGAAAGATTAGTCTCGTAACAAACGAGCATAATACGAAGGCAATCGACCTTTATAAAAAGTTTGGTTTTGAAGAGGAAGGTTTGCTGAAACAAGATAACTTTATTAACGGAACTTATCAGAACACGGTAATGATGGGGTTGATTTTATAGTAAAAGGTACCTGCATTCAAGCAGGTACCTCTTTTATTTACTCACCTTTAATCTCAAGCAGCTTCTGCCTCAATCCGATTTCCATCGTAGCCAGCTCTTCTTCTGCAAGACGTCGTTTCACTCGTCCTTCTTCTTGAATACGCAGTGTCTCTTCTAGTGTTGAAAGAAGATTCTCTTGTGTTTTCTTTAACGTTTCAATATCAATCAAGCCGCGTTCGTTTTCTTTTGCGGTTTCGATCGTATTGGTTTTTAACATCTCAGCATTTTTTAGTAAAAGCTCGTTCGTTGTTTTGGAAACTTGTTTTTGAGCTTCTACTGCATTACGCTGTCTGATTAACGTTAGTGCAATAGCGACTTGGTTCTTCCACAACGGAATAGCCGTCATGATGGATGATTGAATTTTTTCTACAAGCGCTTGGTTCGTGTTTTGAATGAGTCGAATCTGTGGTGCACTTTGGATCGTGATCTCACGACTCAATTTTAAGTCATGAACACGCTTATCTAGTCGGTCAGCAAACTGGACCATGTCATTTACTTCTTGGAACTTCATCTGATCGTTCGTCTGTTCAGCTACTCTTCTCATCTCAGGGATCGTCACTTGGTTTAACTCATCTAACTTTAATTCTCCTGCTGCTATATATACGTTCAACGCTTGAAAGTACTCTTTGTTGTTTTCGTACAGTTTTTCAAGCATGACGATGTCGGACATGAGAACATTCTTGCTGCCGTCTAGCTTTACCGAAATACGATCAATCTGGGCTCCTGTTTTTTGATATTTCGATAGGACCTCCTGAACAGAGCCTGAAATCTTTCCAAACATGCGGCCGATCAATGTAGGTTTGTTTGATTTTAGTTCTTCAGGATTTACATCTTGAAGCTTCCTCATTAGATCTCCAATGATCTCACCTATTTGTCCAGTATCTTTCTTTTTCACATGATCGAGCATGGTGTTCGAAAAGGAATGAAGTTTTGCCTGTGCAGGTGCTCCGTATGTGATCATCGTCTGGTGGTTCGTTGGGTCGATCTGCTTTGCCAGCTGATACGCTTTTTCTTTATTTTCTTCTGGGAGAACATCTATTAATCGTACCTGTTTGTTTTCATTCGAAGGCACAGTTGCTTCTTGCTGTTCGCCAAAAGGGTTAGCCAACAAGTCATCCATTAGATTTGTCGGTTTATCTGAATGATTAAGGGGTGCATTATTTTCTTTCATTTATATCGCCTGCCTTTTTTATGGATTGTGAGTCATTCTGGGATTTAATCGAGTACTTCGCTACATCGATCTCATAATGTAGGTCATCTATATCATTTGACAGTACTTGGTATAAATCCTTTTCGATCTGATCGATCAGTTCGTCGAGAGTTCTTTTCGTTTCTACCAATGATTGCGTCAATTCTTTTGATTTTCTTGGCTGCGAGGATAGAAACATATATTTCTCGGTAAGCTCAACAGCTGAATCTAAATGAGAAAAATAGAATTGTTCTGCTTGGTAAAAACGTCTTGGTTCTTTTTGTGTTAAACTCTGGATCTTTCTAACTACACGTACAAGGTCCGCTCTTTGTTTTAAAGTTGGCAGGTCTCGGACTGAAAACATCGCTTTTTGCAGTCTATAGATCTTAGGTTTTGCTTCCTCTAAGTTTTTTCTGATGTATTTATACTCTCTTCTAGATAAGTGATGTTCACTGAGAAATCTCTGCTTTTGAAGAAGTCCTGTTGCTGTGTATGCGGCAGCTCCTCCAGCTACTGCAATGCCTGAAGACAAAAGGTAGGTCTGGTCATACCCAATAATACTTGCCAGCCATACTCCTACTGAAGCTGGGATAGCAACAAACATGCGGATAAAAAAAGCTAAAAATCCGTTCATTGTAATCGACTCCTGACATAAACTCTTTACTATTCATACGGATATAGTGGTTTCTGAGTTTCGTTTTCATTAAAAAAGTTCATCTATACTATGTTTCTATTATTACCTTATCGAAACCTTCCTAAAATAACCATGGCTTTAAGAAGTAATGTGTTCTAAGACTTGAGGCGTATATATAAAAACTCAAAATTGGAGTTGATTAATCAAATTTAGGATATAAACAAAACAAAGACGCTGAATATGTATACATCACATAAACAGCGCCTTTAGCTTAAACTCACTTTATTCACTTAAACGTTCTTTCCTTTCTTACTAATACACAAATGCTAGTTATTGTCCCTAACTAGACTTCAATTAATTGTTCGTTCAATCAATTGCCTTGCATTAGATCTTATTTTTCCTCTACTTCTGGTAAATTCCCACACGCCCACATGCTGCGAAAATAGTTTTCACCGGCTATTTCCATCTGCAACACGATCTTAGCATGCTTCGCTCACATACGTCATTGGAATCATCCTCTTTCGTTATGTGTATTTGCGCGTTCCCACATACCCACACATCTCGAAATCAGTTTTCACTGGCTGATCTCTACCTGGATGCGATTTGATATGCTTCGCTTACTTATTTCATTGGAATCACGCCTTCCTTTATTTGAAGTAGTGTTTCTTTGTTAACTACATATTAACTCATTCTAAATTTTATTTAAATATTCAGAATAATCAATATTATGTGATTTAGGGTGTATTTATTCCTCTTTTTTAAGCCATACTCCTTCATTCGTAAAATTTCTTTTTATTTCATCATATTTCAACAATTTAAATAATAAATGTGTATTTTTAGGCTATCACCTATTCCATCATCGTTACATAACATGCAAGTAGAAACACAACTACAAAAAAGAGGAGTGTTTTGAACCTTGACTGGAAAAATCCTAAATTATTATGCTGGCGGCAATACGGCTAGAGGTTTTCACAACTTATTTACATCAAATCTTAGTGGTCTTTATCGTCTCTATATTTTAAAAGGTGGACCTGGCACTGGTAAGTCGACACTTATGAAAGCGGTCGGGGAAAAGTGGAACAACGAAGGCTATGATATAGAATACATTCATTGCGCTTCAGACAACGGTTCGATTGATGGTGTGATCATCAGAGAACTCGGCATCGGAATTGTAGATGGCACTTCTCCACATGTTATTGAACCAAAAGCCCCTGGGGCGGTTGAGGAATACGTGAATTTAGGTGAAGCGTGGGATTCTAAAAAACTCCTAAACAAAAAAGCGGAAATATTAAAGATTACAGATTCAATTTCTGCTGATTATCAGAAAGCATATGCGACTTTCCATGAAGCGCTCCTCATTCATGATGAATGGGAAGAAATCTATATTATGAATATGAATTATGAAAAAGCTAATGAAATTACAGATGAACTGATGCATCAATTTTTTTCTAAAAAAGTAAATAAAGCCGCGAACGTTTATCACCGTTTTTTAGGAGCAGCTACCCCAAAAGGTGCAGTCGATTTTGTTCCAAACTTAACAGAAGGTCTAGAAAAAAGATTCTTCATTAAGGGAAGACCTGGATCTGGAAAATCAACACTGCTAAAAAAGTTAGCTGCAAATGCCGAGGCTTCAGGGTATGATGTTGAAATTTATCATTGTGGGTTCGATCCGAACAGTTTGGATATGGTGATCGTAAGAGAGCTCGGCTTTGCGATTTTTGATAGTACAGCACCTCATGAGTATTTTCCTGAACGTAAAGGTGACTCCATCATAGATATGTATGAAAAGACGATAAAAAAAGGAACGGATGAAAAATTCTTTGATAATCTAAAAGAAATCAGCGGCCGTTATTCAAAAAAAATGAAAGAAGCTATCGGATATTTAGCAGATGCAAAAAGTAAGCACGATGATTTAGAAAAGATCTATATAGCTGCGATGAATTTTTCAAAGATCGACAAAATTCACAAGAAAATTGATCTAGAAATTGAAAAACTAACCGCTGCACAACAACAAAAATAAGGTTTGGAACAGCCACTATTTTGAGGATGGTGGCTGTTTTGTTATGATGATCATAAGACAATCTTACATATGGAGGACAGGTTTAGTGATAGATACAGAACATACAAAAGCTGTTGAAGACCTATATTTTAACTTCTTACACGCGTGGAACGAGCGGAATTCACGTGCTATGGCTGTTCATTTTACAGAAGATGGCGAGATGGTTGGATATGATGGAAGCCAGGCATTCGGCCCTGAAGAGATTCATGCTCATCTCGAGCCCATTTTCAGCAGCTTCCCAACTCCACCTTATTACGCAAAAGTGAAGAGCGTTTCTTTCTTAAGTGATGATGCTGTCATGGTTCGTGCTATTGCTGGCATGGTACCAGTAGGAAAAACGGAATTATCTCGGGAACTGAATACGCATCATACAGTGATTGCAGTTAAGAATGATGAAAAATGGTTCATTAAACTTTTTCAAAACACACCTGCTCAATTTCATGGACGTCCTGAACTTTTAGAACAGATGACAGAAGAGCTTCGTGCCTTACTCCCTAAATAAGCACAACAAAACCCGCTTTAACTACAGCGGGTTTCTTTGTATCTTTATTTTCTTAAAATTTCTTTGAGCCCTTTATAAATCAACACAGCTCCAAATACGAGAACAGTTAAAACCGCAATAATTTTAACAGCTGGACCGAATGCGGCTAAAAACGTGCCTCCTAGTGGAAGTGCAAGTAAAAAATAACCAGCTAACAAAGCACCAATGAGTGTTAATACGTTTGTATTAGACATATTGCGCCTCCTTATAACAGTTTTTCTTCTCGTTATAAGGTATGCGCCGATGTGGAGAGTGGTTAATATTGATAAAAGCTGTTCACTGTCGACTTTTTATCATTTACTGTCCACTATTCTAGATTTACTGTCCACTTTCGTACTTTTACTGTCCATTTATTACAATTTACTGTCCACTTTCGTATTTTTACTGTCCACTCTTAACTCTTCAATAGATTCGTATAATCCTTCTTCGGCACGATGCCTTCTTCTCCAGCACGGTTCAATAGAGTTGTAATCGCCTCGAAGCCCTTGTCTCCAAGATCAGCGGTAAAATCATTCACATACAGATCAATATGGGATTTTGCAACGTCCTCTGAGAGTTCGCTCGCGTGCTGCATCACATACTCTCTTGATGCCTGAGGATTTCGCCACGCATACTCTACTGATTCACGAATCCACCCTGTAATAGACTCTAAATCTAGTGAACGGCGCGCGATGATGGCTCCGAGTGGAATGGGCAGTCCCGTATCTTCTTCCCACCAGCTACCCATATCGGCCAACAGATTCAATCCGTAGTTTTGATACGTAAAGCGAGCTTCATGGATGACAAGACCTGCATCAATCTTGCCGTCTTTTACAGCAGGCATGATCTCATTAAACGGCATAACGATAATCTCTCCCACCCCGCCAGGTACATTTTGAGCTGCCCATAAACGGAACAGCATGTAGGCTGTAGAGCGCTCACTCGGAACTGCCACCTTTGCTCCCGATAGCATGTCTGGTGTAACTTCACCTGGATGATTCACAAGTACTAACGGACCACATCCACGACCGAGTGCCCCTCCGCATGGAAGCAGAGCATATTTGTCCAAGACATAAGGAAGCGCTGCGTATGAGATCTTTAAAATATCAAGTTCATCTGACTCAGCGGCTAAGCCGTTTGTAATATCAATATCTGCATATGTAACATCAAAATCTGGAGCCCCAGAAACAAGACCATGAACCAATGCATGAAAAACAAACGTGTCATTGGGACAAGGTGAAAACGCAATACTCATTTTACTCATAACAAAACCTCCGCGATAACTTTACTAGCTCTCTCTAGTGTATCGAACGCTTCCTTCATACGCCAAGCAGAACGATCTCGCGGACCAATCGGGTTTGATATGGAACGTATCTCAAGCACTGGCTTTCCAAATTCTTGTGCCGCTAGCGCTACGCCATAGCCTTCCATCGCTTCTGCTACAGCATCAGGCTCTCGATCCTGCAGACTCTTCGTAGTTTCAGAAGTTCCTGTCACAGTGGACAGTGTTAAAATGTTGCCGAGTTGAACAGCTACTCCTGCGAGCTTTAATGACGTTAAGCAGTGCATGACTAGTTCGCTATCTGCTTTTATACGCGTTGAAGCACCAAAACCAAGCTCATCTAATGTGATGAATCCTTCAGGAGATTCTGCCCCAAGATCTCCTGAAATCATCTCATCTGCAATAACAAGTGTTCCAACAGCTGCTTTATCCTGAAAACCGCCTGCAATTCCCATATTGATCACAAGGTCATAGTCATTTGTTAATAAAGCTTTTGTTGTTTGGACCCCTGCTGAGATCGGACCAACTCCAGCTAATACCACATCAATCGCAGATGTGTGACAAACTCCTCTTGTGATCGCCTCTTTTTCAGCAGCTACAGAAGTCATAATTAAAATACGGCGTTCGTTATTCATCGACATGAAGATCCCCTTTCGCCGGTTAGCTTAATTTTTCAATGAACACTACTTTTAAATAGTTACCCTCTTTGAACTCTTTGTGTGTTCTAAAATCTTGTGGAAGCTTAAACTCTTCCAAAATGTTATACGTTCCGCCTGTTTGTTTAAAAGCTGATGCTATCATCTCTTTGAATTTTTTCATCCCAAATGTTGAGCAGTTAGAAGAAGCTACGATTACCCCGTTTCTTTCTGTAATCTGGATCGCTTGTGCTAACAGATCAGGATAATCTTTCCCTGCACTGAACGTATGTTTTTTAGAACGCGCAAAGCTCGGCGGGTCTAAAATCACAAGGTCAAAAGACATCTCTTTTCGGACAGCATATTTAAAATAGTTGAACACATCTTCAACAATGATGTCGTGGTCTTCATAGTTCAGACCGTTCACACTAAATTGTTCTTGCGTCTTGTTTCGGCTTCTATTTGCTAAGTCAACACTTGTCGTTTTCAGAGCACCACCAAGAGCAGCCGCAACTGAAAACGCACCAGTATAAGAGAACGTGTTCAGAACAGTTTTCCCTTTCGCATATTGATCACGGATCGTCTTTCGCACGTCACGCTGATCCAAGAACACGCCTACCATCGCACCATCATTCAGATATACTGCAAAGTGGATGCCGTTCTCTCTCACGATCAGTGGACTTGGCGCTTGTTCACCTTCAACAAAATCGTCATCATCAATATATTTTCCTTTTACAGCAAAACGCTTCTTCTCGTAGATGCCTTTTACTTTAACAAGCTCTTTAAGAGAAGCGATTACTTCATCCTTAAAGGAGTAGATGCCTTCACTATACCAAGTTAGAACGTAGTAGCCGTTATAGTGGTCGATCGTCAGTCCACCGATTCCGTCTCCCTCTCCGTTAAAAACGCGGAAAGCTGTCGTTTCATAATTGTTAAAAAGATCTTGGCGGTGGTTGATCGCTTTTTTCAGTTTCTTTTCGAAGAATTCTTGATCGATGAGTTCTTGTGAATTTTGCGTGAGCACCCACCCGCGGCCTTTATTTTGTTTTCCATAATACCCCTTACCGAGGAATACATTTTTTTCGTCAAACAATTCAATGATCGTTCCTTCTTCTTTTACGTTGCTAATATTTTGTACAGTATCCTCCGTAATCAATGGAAAACCTGTTTTTAACCCCTTCACATAAGAAGGTTTTACTTTTAATCGGACATTCTTCTTCATCTTGTCACCCGTTTCTTATTTTCGTTTTGCAGCAAGTAAACTTTAATCATAAAGTAACTTACTTCTTCAGGAAGTAATTCTTTGATCGGCTTTAACTTTTCTCCGCCAGCTTGTTGAATGGCATCTTCAATCTTTGAGATATATTCTTCTGGAACAACGTCCTCCATTTGAACATCCATTCCTTCTTGAATGCATTGAATAAGATGATTCTCGACCGTACTTAAAGCTAGTTTCCGATGATCAGCGATCTCATCGACTGACATCTTCTCTTTATAGAGAGTGTATGTTTCAAGATGAGAATCAGGCGTTGTCTTTTTGGCAGGTTCTTTTGCAACGGTGCTCTGATCTGCACTTTCTCTTCGCTCAGGATGTTCAGATAAATAATTTGAAATCGCAGAGATAAACCGCTCTCCGTACTTCTCTAGCTTATTCTGACCCACACCCGTCACACTCAAAAATTCAGTCCTTGACTCAGGCAGTTTCACGCACATATCTTTTAACGCCGTATCTGCGAAAATAACGAACGGTGGAACGTTCTCTTGTTCTGCTATTGTCTTACGCACGATTCTAAGCTCTTCAAATAACGGGTCATCTGCAGCCACTTGTTTAGTTACTACCGCTTCTTTACGCATGATCTGTTCTTTTCCGAGCAGGATGTCTTTCCCTTTTTCTTTTATATAAAGAGTTGGGAACGTCCCATGCTCAACGGCGATAATCTCTTGTGAGATAAAAAACTCAATGAGGTCTGTTATTTCTTTCGTGCTTTTATCTTTCAGCATGCCGTAAGTTGGCAGCTTATTAAATCGCATCTCTAACACTTTTTTATTTTTGGAACCGGTCAGTACTTGTGCGATCAGTGTCTTTCCGAAACGCTTCTGCCCCATTCGTACGATACAGGACAATACGATCTGCGCGTCTCTTGTCACATCGATGCTATCGCGATTATCTGTACAATTGCCGCACCGGCCGCATGGGGGTATTTCTTCATCACTAAAATAGCGGACGATTGATTGCTGCAAACAGCTTTCGGTGTAGCAATAGTCCACCATGAGCTGAAGCTTCTCCAGCTCTTGCGCCATACGATCCTGCTCACTAGATTGATCGATCAGAAAACGCTGCACCTGAACGTCTTGTGATGAATATAACAGGATACATTCACTTGGAAGTCCATCACGGCCAGCACGGCCGGCTTCTTGATAATAACTTTCCATGTTTTTTGGCAACTGAAAATGGATAACATATCTGATATTCGATTTATCGATACCCATCCCAAACGCAGAAGTAGCCACCATGACAGATGATTCATCTTGAAGAAATTGTTCTTGTTGTTCCATACGCTCGTTGTCATTCATTCCTGCGTGATAACGAGATACGTTGATCCCGCTTTTTTGGAGTGTTTCATAAAGCTGATCAACCGTTTTACGTGTTGCTGCGTATATGATTCCCGCTTCTTTCTCATTCTTTTTGAGAAAATCTTTTAAGTAAGAAAGACGGTCTTGCCCCTTAATCACAGAAAAAGATAAGTTTTCACGTTCAAATCCTGTTAATACCGTCTTGTTCTCATCAATATCAAGCGACCAGCAGATGTCCTGGCGAACACGCGGTGTAGCAGTTGCCGTTAATGCGAGTACTACCGGACGATTCGGCAGATTCCCGATCATTCTTTGTATACGTTGGTAGCTCGGTCTGAAATCGTGTCCCCATTGCGAGATACAGTGAGCTTCATCTACCGCAATTAAAGGAATATCGATCTGTCGCAAATGATCCATAAAGTCATAGGATTCTAGACGTTCTGGTGCAATATATAAAAGTTTATACTCACCGCTTTTCGCCTTTTCAATTCGTTCTCTCGCCTCTGCCGTTGTAAGTGAACTATTGATGAAGGCCGCGGATATACCTAACTGCAATAATGTATCAACCTGATCTTTCATTAATGAAATTAAAGGAGAAATAACAATTGTCGTTCCTTCAAAAACAAGGGCAGGTATTTGATAGCAGATCGATTTCCCGCCACCTGTAGGCATAACACAGAGTGTATCGTCACCCGCTAAAACCGATTGTATCGCTTGCTCTTGTCCATTCCGGAATGAAGAATAACCGTAATGCAAATTCAGCATTTGCTTTGCTTTTTCTATCAAAACTTAAATTAGCCTCCCTCAGGTAGAGTCATCTCTTGATTATAAAGGTACTGACTCCACATAGCAAAGACACATCTTACCGTTTTCTTCCGATAAAAATAGACAGACTACTTAATAAAATGTGATACATTAGGAATTGGAGAAATGAAAAAGGAGTTTTTACATATGACAAATCAAGAAATCAACAATTTCCCACCAAAAACGTGTTCCATTGAAAGACTCGTAACGATGCCGGCTGATGTTGCAAAAGTTCTAGAAGGTAAGAAAACAGCTACTCGCCGTAACGGACGCTATGCAGACATTGGGGAGATCATGGAATTAGAAGGTCATTCGTTCGTAGTGAACAATGTATACCGACAATCCCTTGGTGAACTAACCGATCAACACTCTCAAGACGAAGGATTCACAACAGTTGAAGAGTATAAGAACGCTATTCTTTCGTACCACCCAGGTATGCCTTGGCTTCCTCATATGCAAGTATGGGTTCACGAATTCAGTCCTGCTAAAGGCTAAACTGTAACTTGATGGATATTTTGTATCGTATTTTTTTGTATATCCATATTTTAAGCGTGATCATTTCTGTTGGCCCGTTCTTTATTTTGTTCCCACTGATCAAAAAGTTGCGAACAGCAACAGAAGATGAGATGCACGCCCACCTTGGCACGTTTAGGTTTGTCGTTTGGCTCGCTAAACACGCGGGTCACGTTTTGGTATTGTCAGGTTTATTGCTCGTGTTCACAGGACCTTGGACGTGGGACACACCTTGGATTCTCATGACTTTAATCATCTTGTTCTGCTCGCTGTTCTTTTTAGCGCGCGCCTTTTCACCGACACTTCGAAAGTTTGATGATGAAGCGCATGATAAAACGGCGCTAGCTCAGAAACTGCAGCGTGCCGTTTGGATATACCTCGGATTGTTGATGATCATGCTTTGGTTTATGGTTGGAAAGCCATATTTGTGGTGGTGAGATTTGGATTGATTGATAGATTGGTGGAAGCTGCCCCTTGTGTTGTGAGGGTGCGGCTTTTTTTGACTTGGTGTCCTTTTAAGGTGGACAAAATTAATGCGGCTGACTAAAAATGTGGATTAGAGTCTAAAACTCGTGGATTGAACGGCTAAACTTTTGGATTCAGCATACAAATTTCTGGATTCAGAAGCTATTTTTGTGGATTCGTTTGCTTGGTGTCCGGCGGGCACGGAAATGAGTGCCTAAATAAGAAGAAATGTGGCTCTCTCTATAGAATACATTATGTATGAAACTCCATTTTCAGAAGAGGAGGCACATATTCATGGATTTGCATCCGATCACAGTCATTGAAATTATGTTCACCTTAACTTTGATCAGCACACTTTTCATTATTGCTTTCTTAATACCAAAAACAAAGCGAAAAACCGGCTTATACACAGCCAGTGTCATCACATCTCTCGTTTTACTATTTTTCATCATACGTCCCTTTTGGATCGACTATCATGTCTCCGTAAAAAAAGACCAGCTCACCCTATATTTAGAGAAGCAATTTCCTAATGAAAAGTGGCAGATTACACAAAACATCGGATGGCAATACAATCCTTATATCTTCTTAGTAGAGTTCCATAACGAGAAAGGTTGGAAGTATCACTATTTTGTGAAGAATGCAGACCACATTAAGCAGCACGGTCTTAGCATGCCAGATGATTCTAAGAAAATAGAAGGTAAACATAAGCGAAATGATTGGTAGTAAAAAAAGAAAACCTCCTTTACTTGGAGGTCTTACAGTTAAAATGACTCTCGTGTTGTTATAGTCAGCTCCCAGCCCCTATTGATGGCTCCTTGGTCTTGAGTAATTTGATCATATACATATAATCGCCATGCACCATTCGGATTCGTTCCATTAAAAACACTAAGAACCGTTCCATAAGGAAGTCCTGGCGCACCTGGTAATGCTGTAACTGGAAGAGTAGCACTTGGTTTATAAATGCCTGATGGAGGAATAGCATCTTCTGTCATAGAATTTACTGCAGCATCACTGAACGTATACGTAGCATTCACAACACCAGGACTAAAGCCTCCAACTGTAGACATTAAGATGACATTCTGTCCTTGAGGACCTACAAGCAATATTTGCAGATCAGCTAAATATGAATGCGTGAGGTTACGGAGAGTTACCGTCACATTTGCAACTGTCCCACTTAATCCTGACACATTAATAGTCGATGGATAAGGTGTTGCAGCTCCGCTATCAGGAATTGTAATAACATTAGGATTAGAAAATCTATTTATGTTTACAGCCGTTCTGCTACAGATAACCGCCGTTATGCATCTACAGTCTAAAGCAAGTACTTGGTTACCACTCGTTATACCCACTACACAATTTCCGTTGATTCCTTGAAAAATAAAAGGAATCTGCCTGTTACCTATTAACAGAACTACAGCTTGCCCGTATTTCAAACATTTTAACGTGTGACAAACACATGAATGAATCATCGTTTCCCACCTCCCTTTATACGGTTACTTCTATAATATGCATGTCTCCTACTTTTGCTTAGGTAACACAGTATTTAATTTCACAGAAATTGAAAACCCTTTCATTGTCTAATAATATAAAATATTTTAAAAATTTATATAATTCCCCTTGTCCCTCACTTTCTAAGCTGTTATGATTGTGAACATTATATTTCTAAAAAACACCACAGAAGGGACACATGCATCATGAAGAAATTCTTAATGATCGTTTTAATTTCCGCTCCATTTATCGCACAACTGGTCGTTCTGCCGTTCGTAAACAGGATCGATCCTATCATTTTCGGACTACCGTTTCTTCAGTTTTGGTTGTTTTTGTGGATTGTTCTAACTCCTTTTTGCACATTAGGAATCTATCAACTTCAGAAATCAGAAGGGAGCCTGGATTAAATGCAGCAAGGTAATCTTACAGCATTATCTATCACTATTTTTATTATCTTAACGGTCGTTTTGATCGGATTTCTTGCCGGCAGGGACAAAGCTACACGTAGTTCTGTTGAAGAATGGTCTGTTGGCGGAAGACGCTTTGGCGGCCTACTCGTCTGGTTTTTAGTTGGGGCTGACCTTTACACGGCTTACACATTCCTAGGATTAACAAGCACCGCTTACACAGCTGGTAGTCTCGCATTCTTCGCGATTCCCTATTCGGTTCTAGCGTATTTTATCTCTTATTTTTTCCTTCCAAAGTTATGGAAAGTGGCAAATGAGCATAAGTTAACCACTCTAGCAGACTATGCTCGCGAACGTTTTGACTCTAAGCTATTATCTTCACTCATCGCCATCGTCGGCGTACTCATGCTGATTCCGTATATCTGTTTGCAGCTGAGTGGTATTCAAGATACGCTTCAGGTTGCTGGAACAGGCTTTATCAACGTAAAAGTAGTCGTGATCACCTCTTTTTTGCTTGTTGCACTGTATACATTTTTCAGTGGGATCAAAGGACCGACTTATACTGCAATCATTAAAGATGTTCTAGTGTGGGCAATCATGTTGTTCATGGTTGTTTCTCTTCCAATCATGCACTTTGGGGGCTGGAATCCTATGGTTGATAAAATCGTAACGGAAGCCCCTCACCTCTTAACAATTCCAGAGTCTGGATCAAAAGGTGTTGCATGGTTCATTACAGCAGCTTTTGTATCATCGCTTGCTCTTTTTATGTGGGCACATGCGGCAACAGGCGTTTTCACAGCAAAAAGTGCAGATGCCATTCGAAAAAATGCACTGTATCTGCCGCTTTATAATATCGTTTTAATTCTTGTTGTTTTCCTTGGATTCATCGCCTTTCTTGTTTTACCAGATGAAACGGATCCTAGGTTTGCTCTTCTTGCATTGATCCAAACGTCTTATGGTGGAATCGGTCAGGGATTAGCGTACTCAACAATTGCACTCGCTTCACTCATTCCATGCTCTATCATGGCGATCGGTGCATCAAACCTTTTTGCAAACAACATCTATCGTGACCTCATCAATCCGAAAGTAAAAGGTGCAAAATTAACGATGATTACGCGTGGCATGGTTTTCGTTGTGATCGGACTCGCCTTATTGTTCGGTCTTGTGTTTCCACAAGCGCTCGTTTCCCTACAGTTGCTTGGTGTATCAGGAATGGTACAGATCTTTCCTGCGATTGTTATCAGCTTGTTCTGGAGAAATCAGTCTAGAGAAGCTACCATTATTGGTCTGCTTGTCGGACTTGTCGTTACCTTCACAGTCTATTCAACAGGTACAAGTCTTGGAATCTATGAAGGTTTCTGGGGATTGATGGCTAACTTTGCAACAGTAGTTGTGTTGAATCCAATCTTCGTTAAAAAAGCGAAGCATTCATCAAACGCTGTAAAAAAATACTTGTTTGATCAGTCATCAAAAGAAGAACAACTTGTACGAAAAGGTGCATGACTTTTACTCCACAAAAAAAGCTTGAGTCCAAAATCTCTCGGACTCAAGCTTTTAAAATGAACAGATTGATCATAAAGCACTCGAAGCTTCTTTTACAAATGAGATAAGTTGTTTGGAATCAATCGAGTCTCCTTTACGCAGCTTTATGGTTTTACGTTCTGGTGGACCACTGAATAGAGCTTCTGGAAGTTCTAATGAATTTGCATTAAAAATTGTAAAGCTTACGGCATCTTTGGATGTTGAGATCACTGCAGCATATTTTCCGTTTTTTAAGAAGTGAGGTTTTTTATACTGAATTCGCTCATTGACGTCAGGTATTGCTTGATGAACAACTCCGCGTAGATTCGTAGACAACTCTACCTGCCAGGATTCTTTTAATTCCTCAATAAAATGGGTAACCTCTTGATTCATCGTTTACTGTCTCCTTTATTTTTATTCTATCGGTCTTTTGCAACATATATATATGTTCTTCTAAGTCTTTACTAAGAACTTCTTTACTTAGACTCGAAAGTGGTTGCTTTCGACGTAATGAATGTTGTGCTTTGCGTTCTACTTTACCTCTCTTATATCGATTCCTCCTTTAGATTGTGATCAGCTTTCCTACCTTTACTACGAAACTGAACACTATAATCTACTAGGCTAAAAAAAGTTTGTTCAAGACTCACATTCTTTTGCTCTGTTCATTAGAAGGCTTTTCTCTTTTTCATTCTTAGTCATGGAAGCGGCGCGTTTAAATTCTATACGAGCGTCCTCAAATCTTCCCAACTTAAAAAGAAGATCTCCACGCACGCTATATAGAAGGTGATACTCCTGTAAAGAAGACTCCCTACTTAATTCATCTACAAGTTGAAGGCCGAGAGAAGGCCCAAATGCCATTGAGATTGCTACGGCATGATTTAGTTCCACAATAGGAGAAGGGGAAATCCTGTATAACGCCTCATAAAGCGCAGCTATTTTTACCCAATTCGTTTCTTCAACGGAATGAGCTTCTGCATGACAAGCAGAGATTTTCGCTTGAATCGCATATTGTCCGAGTGGTACACCTATCCTTTCACTCCGCTCAAGTGCCGCTAATCCACGGCGAATAAGCAAACGATCCCATTGTGCTCGATTTTGGTCCATGAGTAAGATTGGTTCCCCTTTTTCATTTACCCTAGTCTTCAACCGTGAAGATTGTATTTCCATTAATGCGACAAGACCGTGTACTTCTGATTCACTTTGGGCAATCTCAGCTAGAACCCGCCCTAATCTCAATGCCTCCTGACAAAGCAAAGGACGAACCCAATGATCGCCTGATGTTGCTGCATACCCTTCGTTAAACATCAGGTAAATAACTTCAAGCACTGTTGATAGCCGCTCTTTTCGGTCCTCTTTTGCTGGAACTTCAAAAGGAACATTTTCAGATCTAAGTGTCCTTTTGGCACGTACAATTCGTTGCGCTACAGTAGATTCTGACAGAAGAAAAGAACGGGCAATCTCATCAGTAGTTAAACCACATAACAAACGAAGCGTAAGTGCAACCCTTGCATCTTGCGATAATACGGGATGACAGGTCATGAAAATCAAACGAAGAAGTTCATCTCCAATCTCTTCGTTTACTACTAGACCAACATCTTCTTCCGTATACAAATCTGTTCCTCTAGCAAGTTCGGTATATTTTTGATCACGTTTTTTTGTACGCCTTATTAAATCAATCGCACGACGTTTGGCCACAGTCATCAGCCATGCGCCCGGATTATCTGGGATACCGATATTCGGCCATTTTTCTAATGCGATGATTAATGCATCATGAGCAATATCTTCAGCGATACCTACATCTCGCAGCAAGTGCGTTAAGCTTGCGATCAACTTCGCAGATTCCATTCTCCATATCTCTTCGATCGCTCGATTTACATCGATCACTGTCACGCTTTTTGTTGCTCCTCAGCCTTTTTTCGAAGTTCTCTTTCTTTCATTAAATGAATAGGGTTTCCCATTATTTCCTCTGCTTCAAAAACCTGTCGCAGTTCAATCTCACCATCCCCATACCCATGTGGATCTGGCATACGCAGAGCCCATTGAATGGCTTCTTCTCTTGACTTCACTTCAATAAGCGTATAGCCTGCAATCAGTTCTTTTACTTCTGTAAACGGACCATCAACCACTTTAGCACGACCGCCCCGCTCCGTGTAAGAAATTCGTATACCACTTGAACTTGGTTGTAGGCCGTCTGCAGCAAGAAGCACACCTGCCTTTACTAATTCCTCGTTATATTTTTGCATGGCATCTATTAATTCCTGACTCGGCATGACCCCCGCCTCTGAATCTGCAGTTGCTTTAACGATCATCATAAATCTCATGTTTAGTTGCCTCCTCATATTTAACTCTTCAATTTTATAATCTGCACAATAAATCTATAAAAAGGTTTCGGTATTTGTTAAATAAATCCTTTAGTGATTTACTCTAGTTTATACAGCCGAAAAAAATGAGACGAGCTCAGAAGAAATACTTTTAACATTAAGCTGTTTCGTATGTCCAAGTCCCTTCTTACTTATTAGTTCAGCATTAGGAAGCACTTTTACTAAAGCATCTGCTCCGTCACGAAGCATTAAAGGACTTTCTGTACCTTTAAGTACAAGTGTTGGTACTGTAACGTTATTCCAAAGATTTTCAGGCAATGACTTTCCTTCCATATACCCCTCTAATAATGCTGCATCGTACGGAAGGGTATGTGCAACCGCCATAAGATTAGACCAAACACCAGGCATCATACGCATCATAGTTACAATGAATGAAGGAGCCCCCATGCCCTTCGTCATGAAATATTTAATCGTATCCGCACTGCGGTCATCAGCAATAAGTTCACTAACCTTTTTTGAAAAATCACTTGGTGGTACATGATCTGTGTCATTGACGATAAATGGTGGTTCGTGGAGCGCTAATTTTGTAATGCTTGCTCCATGAGCAGCAGCTTGTAAAGCAAGAACGGCTCCTGATGATAACCCCCAAACGAATGCCGTTCCTCCTGCTTTTGAGATAATTGCATCCAGATCTTCATACTCTCGTGCGGGTTCATACTGTTCTGCGTCACCGCTATCCCCACGGCCACGTCGATCATATGTGTAAACTGTAAATTGGTCTGCTAATAATTTCGCAAGTTTAACCAAGCCAGGGAACTTTCGATAACTGAATGCGCCTCCGATTAAGATGAGTGACGGCCCATTTCCTTCCTTGTTATAAACAATTTTTGTTCCATCTTTTGAAATTACAGAATTCATATGAATCTCTCCTTAGCATTTCAATTGTTTTTAAGTTGATTTACTTATACGACGAAGAAGTTATAAATATTTAGACATAGAATAAAAAAAAATAAAAAACACCTGCAAAATCACAAGTGTTTTTTCGTTTAAACATCGGTTTCTCTTTTCACTATATCTAAAAGCACCGTATTCTGGTCTGTCTGAACCATCCCTTTGTTCTCTTTATTCATTAAATAGTAAGGCATTACCAACACATCCCTCAGTCTGCCTTCTGTTAAAAATGGCGTAGTAACTTTTAATTGTATATCATCCGGCTCTAAAGGAAGTGTTGAAGCAAGGATATAACCCCAATCTACACCCGTCTTGTTTGAGAAATTATGAAATGGAATTGTGAAGAATCCACATTCTTTTAACGTCTTTTCAATGCTCCACATATATTCTGGCATCAAGTTGACGGTTGAACAGGCAATGGATAGTACACCGCCAGGGTTTAAGTGTTCTTTTAACTCATGATAAAACTCTAATGAAAACAAACGGGATAGACTCGGGCATCTTTCAGTCGGTTCTGGTATGTCCACAATGATTACGTCCCACGTTTCTAGGCTTTGTTCTACAAAAAGTCTTCCATCTTCAGTCTTAGTTCTCACTTTTTGATGGTTTAATGCACCTTCATTAAATGACACTAATCGATCGAAGCTTTTTCCAAGATTCATCATCTCTTCATCAATATCTACTGCAATAATTTCTTCAACTTCTTCGTAACGTAAAGCTTCTCGCACACTGATCCCGCCTCCGCCACCGATGATTAAGATGCGTTTCGCCCCTTTCGCTGCGGCCATTGGAACATGTACGATCACTTCTGCGTACTCATTCTCATCCTGTTTTGTACCAAACATGATCTCACCGTTGCTATATACCCATACTTCTTCTCCGACTTCGACTAGTGCGATACTTTGTGTAGATGTTTTAAACGTTTGAAGCACTTTGAAATTACGTTGAGGTCTCTGGCCATCATTTATAAATGTTATAAAAGAGCCGTTTCCCCATTTCACCCAATAAAAATACACACTTGCTTCCACTATAAAAACTGCGGCTGCACCAATCGCTAGCCACATGAGCTCATCCACTATGAACACTCCTTATTTTGAACAAGTTATATTCACATTTCTATTCATTCATAGAACATGTGGTGTTGAAAAACTTGTACATAAGCAAAATTTAGGCGTCTGCATAGTATAATGCGACAATCAATTTTTGGAGGTTATCTTATGAGCTATATGAATCCACAACAGCAGCAACAAGACAGCGGACAGCAACAGAGTGATGGGCAGCAGCAAGCACTTCAACTGTCTCTGCAACTCATCAGGGAAGCTGTTGCTGGCGAAAGAGAAGATGAATTATTTTACGATTACTTAATTTCTGAAGCACCAACGAACGAGCAAAAGTTAATTATCGCATCTATTCGAGATGATGAGAAAAAACACAACAAGCTTTTCAGAATGATATACAGAGATCTTACTGGTCAAGAAGTTCCACCTATGAACGGAGAAGAGTTTCAGAAACCAAAATCCTATAAAGACGGTCTTGTTAAAGCTCTGTTTGGTGAACTTGCAGCTGTCGAGAAGTATCGCGTTATTCGCCAAGGACTTCCTAATACGTATTATCGAGATATCCTCTTTAACATCATTACAGATGAAATTAAACACAGTGCAAAGTACAACTATTTATTCACCTTAAACAGTAGATCATCCTCTCCTCGTTCTTTTCAACATGAAAACCGAATGCCACAAACAGAGAGCTTAGCGGATCAATGGGTTTCGTATATAGACCCACTTGTTAAAAGAGCTTTAAAAGAGACCGAAGAAGGCATTAATCTTACTCACCTCTATCAGGAATTTATTTTATCTGGTGTTCTTGTCGGTCAAGGATTTACACCTCAACAAGCCATTGAACAAGTAGAAAAGTGGGAGAAAACAGGTGAATCTCAGCTATTGAAAAAGAGCAAGATGATGGGAAACCAGTCAAGATAGGAGAAGAGAGGGATGGAATCTACACAAATATATTCAAAGCCTTTTATTGGAGATCAATTTCCGGAGATGACGGTTCATACAACCCTTGGGGATCTTGTCCTTCCAACAAGTTATCAAGGTCATTGGTTTGTCCTCTTTAGTCATCCAGGAGACTTTACACCCGTGTGTACAACAGAGTTTGTCGCGTTCCAAAAGCTCATGCCTGAGTTTACAAAACTAAATACTTATTTAATCGGATTATCTGTAGAACAGGTGTACTCTCACATAAAGTGGATTGAATGGATACAGCAGAATTTGAAAGTAGAGATTACTTTTCCGATCATTGCAGATAGTCTTGGGAGGGTTGCAACCAGACTTGGAATGATCCACCCTACGATGGGAACAAGAACGGTGAGAAGTGTATACATCGTAGATCCAACAGGCAAGATACGTCTTATGCTGACGTATCCCGAGAATGTTGGCCGTAATATCAACGAGATCATAAGAGCGGTTCAGGCGTTGCAGACAGCAGATAAAAATAAAGCCGCAACACCTGCGAATTGGCCGGAAAACGAACTAGTCGGAGACCGTCTGATCGTTCCAGCACCTACAACTATACAAGAAGCAAAGAAACGTGCAGAACAAGCACAAAGTGGAGAGATTGAGTGCTACGATTGGTGGCTATGTACAAAGCCACTTCATGATAGATAAAGAGAGCAGCCTTTGAATAGGCTGCTCTCTTTACCTCCACACATACTCTATGCCGTTTTAATTTTTACGATGAAATAGTAATACTTATACATCACAACAAGAATTAATATCACTCTTGCAAGCATGCTGTCAGTAAGGATAAAAGTAATCAATATCATTGAATCTGAAAACAGACTGATCATGATCTTTTTCTTTTTGGTGAGCGATCGATTTCTAACAAAATCATCTAGATGTTTTTTATAAATGTCGGTTCCTTTAAACCACATTTCAAACTTTTTTGAACCTTTTACGAAAAAATAAGACGCGAGTAATAAGAGAGGTGTTGTAGGAAGCAACGGCAACACAATTCCAATCACGCCCAAACCGAGGAAAAAGATCCCCAATGCTACAAATATGATGTTTTTTATTTTCATTGGGATTCTCACTTCCTTTTCCTTTTAAAATAGGTTTATTCGTATACATTGTTGCTTTTGTTAGTTGTTGGTTTCCGCTCCAGGTTGCTCGCTTTCCACGGGGCGAACGGTGAGCCTCCTGCCGCTTCGCGCCTTTAGGAGTCTCCACCTGACCGCTTCAAAGTTGTCTCTTTGCTCCTGCGTCTACAAGTTTATGCTAGAAAGTGGACTTCCTCGTCGCATGCCTTGCGAGAAGCTTCTCATGTAGCAGGCAGGCAACCTTCCGCTACAACCAACTTGCAAAGAAGAAAGAAAAAAACTGCAACTATAACTTTAAAAGAATCCTTAAATTTTGTTTACATTTTTATATAACAAACGCCTTTCTTTCCTTAGCGGAGCACCTTTAAAGAGTGCTTCTTCCTCTTCTGTCTCAGGAATGACACTTGGAACCGGAAACGGCTTACCGTTTTGATCTATAGCGACCATCGTTAAGATTGATGTGGTATTCAGCGTTCTATTTCCCGTCTCTAGATTTTGACACTCCACTTTTACGTATACTTCCATCGACGTTCTTCCGGTTGAGATCACTACACCTTCTAATATGAGAATGTCTCCCACTTTAGCTGACGATAAAAAGTTTACATTATCAATGGATGCGGTGACAACCACTTTCTTGCTATGCTTCATGGCTGAAATCGCTGCAATCTCATCAATGTACGATAAAACGGTACCACCAAATATCGTTCCCATGTGATTCGTATCAGGGGGCAATACCAACTTTGTTTGAATCGTTCTTGAGATGTTTGCTGATAACTGCTGTTCCATACCATACCCTCTTTTCTGAAGCTTGAAAGCTCCTCTTTTTTGAGGGAGTTAGTAAACAAAGAAAAATACCCATCACTAAAGACGGGTACGTAAGAATAGATAACAGAAAGAATGATCTATTAAATATCCCTCGTCCTATCTTCCCAACTCCCGAAGAAGATCAACGCTATAAAGATGGCAGGTCTCCTGACTCGTGCATCAGCCTACTCTAAGCCCTTCCCGTCAGATTGACAGTGGTTTTGCTTATTTCGTCAGCACTTACAGTTGCGGGTACAGTTCTGGTCTTACACCAGATTCCCTATTAAGTCTGTAACAGACACCATAATTATCGGATCTTATGAAATTTTGAATCTCTCTTATTGTATCATTAAAAAATTTACTTTTTACAAAACTTTCTTTTCTACTTCATACTGCGTTTAAAATCCCCTGCTATGCTTTTATTAAAAGACTGGGGAGGTTTTCTAATGATACGTCCAACAGCATTAATCCTTACAGCTAACTATGGCAGCGGCCATGTTCAAGTGGCTAATGTCCTCGCTGAAGAACTAAAAAGCAAAGGACTTCAACCTGTCATATCAGATTTATTTGGGGAAGCTCACCCCATCATGTCCCAAGTCACACAATCAATATTTATCAAAAGCTTTTCACACGGCTCTTCTTTTTATAAATGGTTTTATTATGGAACAAACAAGTTGAATGCTAATACAATTACACAATTTTCACGGTATTTAGGAAGAAAAAGATTTTTAGAATTGATCAATGAACACCAACCCCGTTTTGTAATAACCACTTTCCCGCTTCATGCTGCTCCATTTCTTATAAAAAAATCACGGTTCAATATTCCCATCTATACCGTGATCACAGATTATTTCGCTCATCCTTTTTGGATCAATCCATCGATTGATCGCTATTTTGTTGCCTCCCATTCAGTTAAAAACGGACTGATCAAACACGGTGTGGATAAAAATAAAATTACAGTCAGTGGCATCCCAATCCGTGCAGACTTTTACCATCCGATTAATAAAGAAGAAGTGTTTACTGAATACGGAGTTACGCCAAGTAATCGAGTAGTTACTATTTTAGCTGGTGCTCAAGGTGTGCTGAAAAACGTTAAGGTGCTCGCACAGCGTTTGCTGAAAGATCCATCATTGCGGGTGATTGTCGTTTGTGGTAAGAACAAAACGCTGTACGAAAAGTTAAAACCGCTTGCTGAACAATATTCAAGCTCATTCCGATTATTTGGTTACGTCGAGAAGCTTCATGAGATTCTAAAGATCTCACATTGCGTAGTAACAAAGCCAGGAGGAATCTCTATTACTGAGGCAGCCGCAGTAAGAGTCCCCCTCCTCCTCTATAAGCCAGTTCCAGGTCAGGAAGGAGAAAATGCTAAGTATTTTGAAGAAAAAGGCGCAGCATTTGTCGTTCATACTGTAAACGAAATCGTGGGAAATGTTCAGAAGTTATTTGAGAACGAAGCTTTGCTGAGTAGCATGCAGAGAAGTTTAGAGGTCATTCACCATCCTCACTCTTCCTCAATAATAGCTGATTATGCTTTTGAAGAAGTACAAGAGCTGTCTCAAGGTACACGTTAGTTTTTTATGTCTCGTAAAGAAGTTAGCAAATATTTGATGAAGATATAAAAAGACGGTGCAGAACTGAACTACTTGGATGAAATTCTTTAACTATTCGGCCATAATAGCCTTTTAAGTGCTCGCAAACCTGGTTCTCCCTTATACCGGTCGGGGTATAACTCTTATTATTTCGAGAACTATTAGGAATAATCCTAGAAATTTTGGATTTATTCCGGCGAGTTTTTGTGATATTCCAGCGAGTTTCGACCATATATCGGCGAGTCGACATATCTCGACAAGTATACATCAGCCCTATACCCTCCATCTTAACATCGCAAAGCAAAGTTAACTCATTCACGCACCCATGCTTTAATACACACTCCAAACAAATAAACGGGCAGATTCGCTATCATCTGCGATCCTGCCCGTTCTATAAAACTTCAATCTTCCTTAGCACCGTCTTCCGCAATGGCTCGAAGGTCTGCATAGAAAAAATCATCATTGCATAAAGGAGAGTGTTCCTTTTTGTTATCATAGTTCTCAACGATTTCCTTTAGTTCACCGGTGTCACCTTTTGCGTTAATGATCTCAACGAGCTCGTTCAAGCCATCCGTTGTTTCTTCGTCTATTCGTTTCTCATTCTTATCCTTCATATCTATCCCTCCTATACGTTTTTAGCTTCCCCAACCTGGAAAATTTTACACAAACAAAAAAGCCCCGAACATAGGTCAGGACTTCAATGGTTATTATTATCTTAAAATCAGCAGTGAAATTAGCTTATTGAAATAGTATCCGTTTCTTTGTTGCTGTTATTAGTTCCTCTGTTCTTCACGATTTCTGCATAACGGTGAGCGCTATCTTTCCAGATTCGCTCTTGAGAATCAAAGTCCACATAGATGATTCCAAATCGTTTGTCATAACCGAAGCTCCACTCAAAGTTATCCATGAGCGACCATAGATAGTACCCTTCAATATTCATGCCTTCGTCGTTCAGATCAGAAACCGCTTGAAGATGCTTTTCGATATAATCAACACGGCCATGATCGTGGACTCGTCCGTTCTCTAGCACGTCATCAAAGGCTGCACCATTCTCTGTAATATAGATAGGAAGATCTGTATACTCTTTTCTCAGCCTTCTAATGAGATCCTTAAACTCTTCTGGCGCGATATCCCATCCCATGCCAGTTTTCTCATAATCAGAATGAGCCCCTCTATGTAAGAAGTCATTCGCAGCAGAGAATTCAACAATGCCTCGGCTATAATAGTTGATGCCAAAGAAATCACAAGACGTTGAGATGATCTCCATATCTCCTGCTTTAATAAAATCATATGAATGAACATATTTAGAGAATAGGTTCATCATATCAACAGGATACTGCCCTTTGAAAACAGGATCTAAGAACCAGCGATTTGAATAACCGTCAGCATTATTCGCTGCAAGCTGATCGTTTACAGAATCTGTTTTAGCATAGATCGGTGATAGGTTTAACGTGATACCGATCGGTGTTTTGGATTGAAGCTTGTTCTTTAAATATTGTACAGCTTTCCCGTGAGAAAGAAGCATATGGTGTACCGCTTTAACAGCTTCGTCCATGTTCGTATGTCCAGGCGCATGAAATCCTTGATGGTAACCTAAGAAACCGGCACACCACGGCTCGTTATGGGTAATCCAAGAATCTACCTCTGCATCAAGCTCTTGAAAGCAGACTTCCGCTAAATCCATAAACCAATCTACTGACTCACGGTTCACCCATCCGCCTTCCTCATGTGCCCATAGAGGAAGATCCCAGTGATAAAGCGTGATCGCAGGTTTGATTCCTTCTTCACGTAAACGCTGTGTCAATTTTTTGTAGAAGTCCATTCCCTCTACATTTAAAACACCCTTTTCAGGAAAAATACGTGGCCAGGAAACTGAGAAGCGATACGTTTCTACGCCAAGCTTCTTAATCTGCTGAATATCTTCTTCAAAACGGTAATAATGATCACACGCTACGCTTCCATTATGCTGTTGATATACTTTTCCAGGCGTATCACAGAAAGTATCCCAGATTGAAAGTGTTCTTCCGCCTTCAAGGCGAGCTCCCTCAATTTGATAAGAAGATGTTGCTGTACCAAACACGAATGACTTATTAAAATGCATAACTGTTTCTCTCCTCTATTCTTTGATAGAACCTGCTGAAATGCTGTTGACAATATATTTTGATAAAAATAAGAAAGCTACCATGATCGGTACCACGGAGATCGCAATCCCTAAGTACATGGAACCTAAGTTTTGAGCCACTTGTGAACCTTTTAAGAAGCCCATCAACACAGGAAGCGTAAACTTTTCAGGTGAGAATAAAACAACTAACGGCATGATGTAGTTGTTCCATGACCCGATAAACGTAAAGATAGACATAGTCGCGATCGCTGGCATCATGATTGGAATCGCGATCGTATGAAAGATTTTAAATTCACTTGCACCATCGATTCGTGCTGCCTCAATTAAACTTGGGTGAAGCGTTGTTAAAATGTACTGGCGCAAGAAGAACACCACGAAAGGACTCGCTGCTGCAGGAATGATTAATGGAATATACGTATCCAATATCCCTAAGTTCTTACATAGTTCATAAAAGCCGATTAACCCTAACTGGCCAGGAACCATCATCATCACTAGCATGAAAACGAACATCGCATTCTTGCCCTTAAACACGTAGAACGCAAATCCATAAGCTGTTAAGGCTGAAAAGTATCCCGACAATAACGTCACGAGAACTGAGATGAATAAGCTGTTCTTAAAGCCCGCCCAAATATTGATGTAGCTCATCATCGTTTGGTAGTTTTCAACTAACGCACTCCCAGGAATTAGAGTAAAGCCTGAAAGAATAGCTTCATTTGAGCGTGTAGCGTTTACAAGCATCATTAAGAACGGAATGAAGCATACGATGGCCATAGCGATCAATAAAGCATAGATCAAAAGTTTTGGTATGCTGATTTTTCGCTTCGGTTTTGTTTCTATAACACTTTTCTTTTGAACAGAATTTGAAAGGCTATTATCTACCGCTGTTTTTCCTATCATGCTTTACACCTGCCTTGGTTGTTTACGTTCTTTCCCATACATCCCCTTGAAAATAAAAGCAGAGAAGATGAGCGTTATAACAAATAATCCGTATGCTACTGCAGCAGCGTACCCGTAATTGTTATACTTGAAGGCTTGATTGTATAAATAGAGCACCATCGTATTCAATGAGCCATCTGGTGATCCTATTCCATCTGTTAAAAGCATCGGTAGATCAAACAATTGAAGACCTCCAATGAGCGAGGTAATCATGATATAAAGCAGGATAGGCTTTAAGAGCGGAATCGTAATCTTTGAAAACGTCTGCCAGCGATTTGCACCATCGATTAATGCTGCTTCGTAGTAGTCCTTCGATATGCCAGATACACCTGCCATTACGACGATAAAGGAGTGACCAAACCACATCCAGGTTAAGATCAGTGAGACAGATAACTGTGCACTCGTTGGTTCGTTCAGCCAGTTGATTGGATCTGAGATAATTCCTAGCTTCATTAACATCATGTTTAAAGATCCGTGCTGCCAATCTAGTAAAATACCGAATAATAGAGCAACCGAACTGATCGTAATTAGATTCGGAAGGTAAAAGATTGATCGGAAAAATGCGATTCCTTTTAACTTGATTCTCATATCTGAAAAAATCATAGCCAAGATGAGAGCAAGTCCCATTTGAAGCGCAAAGTTCACACCCCATATTTTCCATGTGTTAAAAAAAGCTTCAACAAAATACGTGTCTGTAAGGAGTCGTTTATAGTTTGCTAGACCTACTAACTGTGCTTCACCACTGCCTGTGTAATTTGTAAAGCTATAATAAAAGGTTAGGGCGACGGGATATATACTGAACACTAAGAAGACGAGCCAAAACGGAGCAATAAAAAAATAGCCATAACGGTTTAAATTTTTCATCTCTCCTCCCCCTTTCAATAGATAGGTCAGTGGCGAGGAATTATTTCCCGCCACCGTCCCTAAAACTTATTTTTTCGGTACTTTTATGTCTGGATAAGCATTTTGTGCTTTTTGATAGAATTCTTTAATCGCTTCTTTTTTAGACTTCTTACCTGTTACATATTGCTGCACAGCATTTCCGTAGAGCGTATCTAGCTGCTGATCGTACTTCGTCACGATCCCTGGTGTGATCTTAGTAGATTGATCCAAGAAGAATTGATAGTTGTTCTGTCCACCCAAAAACTTGTCGCTAAAGTCGTCTTTAATTGTCTCTGTTACAGGTAGATAAGAAAGGACATCTCCGGTTTCTTTACTCCAAGATGTTAAGAATTCATCGTCTTGTGTCATCATTTTCACAAATTTATAAGCAAGTTCTTTATTATCCGATTTGTTGTATACACCAAGCCATGTTCCACCCCAGAAATAAGGACTCGGACCACTCGTTACCGCCCAGTCACCAACAGATTCCTTAACATTGGTTTTTAGGACGCTATGTAATCCCCATGTAGGAAGAACATATGAAAACACTTGTGTTTCTTTTTCCTTGCCGCCCTCTTTTACCTTGATCGGCTTATCCATGCCTTCGAACCAAGATGGTGACCATTCAGGTGCTAGAGCTGTGTATTGATTATCACGAAGCTTTTTCGAGTAATCCATGTACTCCATTTTTTCATCTGTAAGCTGAAGCTCATTCTTATCGTTTACCCAAGGCTGTGGATTGTCACCTTGTGTGAACCAGCGGATAGCTCCCTCATCTGGGAACATGCTATAGCCTTTTGCTTTCATCTTATCTGCTACTTCAAACACCTTATCCATAGAGCTCATCATTTCACCAACTTGAGTTGGATCGTCCGTTCCTAATACTTCCTTTGCAATGCTTCGCTTATAATAGATGCCTCCTGGCGTTGTTTGCCAAGAAAGAGCGCGTACATCGCCATCTTTATCTTTACCAAGGTCAAATACGTAAGGTACATACTTATCAGAAAGCTTATCTGCGTTATAAGGCTTTTCAGATAAGTTCTCCCAATAACCTGCATCTACCCATTGTTTTAAGAATGCAATCTCGCCTGTGAAAACGTCAGGAGCTCCAACACCACTCTCAAGTACAGGCTTTAACTTTGTCGGGTAGTCAGCGATCGGAACAATCGTTAACTCCACTTTTACGCCATTCTTTTCCTCAAATGTCTTAATCGGTTTCTTCAATTCATCTGTAAACGACCAGATTCTTAAATCAACATCTTTCTTTCCATTACCAGATGTTTTCGAATCGCTTGAACAACCTGCAAATAATCCCACCAACAAAATAGATACCAAAAAGATACTTAACTTCCTTTTCATGTATAAACCCCTTCCTTCTTTAAAATTTATAGAGCGAAAGCGGTTTCGTTTTGTTTCAAAATAAATATTCGAAACCGCTTTCGAATTATCCTAAAAAAATTTTTTATTTTTTTTGTGCGCATGATTCACGAATAATCAATTCAACAGGTATGCGCTTGGATGTGATTAGTTTTTTCTTTTGTATAATTTGTTTCATCAATAACTTTGCTGCTTGGTATCCAATCATATCCGTATCTTGCTTAATCGTCGTTAATTTCGGCGTAATGTATGCTGCCATTTCAATATCATCATAACCGATGATTGAAATATCTTCGGGAACGCTTAGACCCTTTTCTTTTATAGCTTCAATTGCACCGATTGCCATATGATCTCCTGCAACAAATACGGCTGTAGGTACATCATCCAGCTTCAACAGTTTTTCCATAGCTGCTCTGCCTTCTTGGATAGAGAACAATCCACCGTTGATCAGATAGCCCTCATGAATCGGCAGGTTCAACTCATTCATCGCTTTTTTAAATCCTTTGATTCTTTCTGCACCTGCATCCGTTAAAGCATCGCCAGCGATATGAGCGATTTTTGTATGACCAAGTGAATGCAAGTAATTTACTGCGAGCTTTCCACCTTCAATATTATCCGAGAACACAAGACTGCAGTTCTGTTTGTTCATATCTATAACAACGATAGGAATGGTGCTGTTTATCATCTCTTGTACTTGCGGATCTTGTGGATCAGAACAGATCACTACAATGCCATCTACGGCACGGTAAGAAAAGTGTTCCAAATAGCTGATATCCCGATTACGCAGATTTCTTGAAGCGAAGATCAGATCATATCCCTCTCGTTCTGCATTCTTTCTGAAACTTTCTATTATCGCACTAAAAAAAGGATGTTTCATTCCTACTTCATTCGACTCAGAAAACATCACACCAATCGTCCAAGACTTTTTTGTAGAAAGCGATTGGGCATGTGCATTAGGCAGATATCCCATTTCTTCGACTGCTTGTAGAATTTTCTGCTTTGTTTTTTCACTCACATCAGAATAGTTATTGAGTGCTTTTGAGACGGTTGTCGTTGAAAAACCCGTCTTTTTTGCAATGTCATAAATTGTAGCCATTGTTATCTCCTCTTTACCGAAAGCGCTTTCGTTAATTGATATTATAACTGACGCGAAAATAACTTTCAATATAAATTTTCTAACTTTTTTGAACAAAAAAAGACAGGGGACTTTGTATCCGACCTATCTTGCATGAATTTATTTAATCTCTAGCTAAAAACAGAGCCGAAATTTCAACTGCTTTCTCGTACTGCTTCGTGTCGGCATAATAGTGATATAGCTGCTTTCCAAACTTTTCGATCCTACTGAATTGATTATGAGCTTGAAAAAATGGCAGAGCTATATTTTCTAAGTAACTGAAATAAGCATCTGTCTCGCCCTTTATTATAAATAAGTGAAGTTGAAACAAGTGCAGATATAAAGGATGTTTTAACATTCTGGCTGCTGTTAATCCTTCTTCTGCATTTTTTAAATTCTGCTTTTGAGACTGAAGTTTTCCATCAATACTATTGTCCAAAAAATTATACAATCGGTTTAAATAGATCGCTGTTTTTTTATCAGCCATCTTTAACGCTTTCTGATAATAGATGTGCGCATTCTCATAATCTTTTCTTTTAAAAAATTCAAGCCCTAGATTATGTAAAAGCATTCCGATAATACCAATTTCATTTAAGGTTTCACTATCCTGAATCAACTGAAGGTAACGGTCAACTTTTTGTTCAAATTCATGTTGTGTTGCACATTCTATTTGCAGCAGCATGACTGATTCTGCTTGGATGGCTCTAGAGAAGTTATTGTTTCTCTTAAAATAGTCCACAGCTTTTTTTGCATTAATATATGCCATCGTTTTGGATTCAACCCATTGATAAGCCATCGCTAAATGATAACAGTATTCTTCATTTCCATAGGAGATCTTATCAATCGTACTCAAGAGCTCGATCGCTTTCCTACGATTCTCAACATGAAAATTGTTGTACTTCTGCAAGAAGTAGATTCCCTTTACATGCTTATACATGTTGAACTCATAAGGAATCAGGTGTTCAGTTTGTATTCGCTTTAAAACCTCTGCTGCTTTTTGTGGCTCTTTTTTTAAAAGATAATAACGAGCAAGCACCAGCTGATACAGTGCTGCATGTTTTGAGGTTTGAACAATCGGAAATTGATCTAGTTCACTTTTTGTCCTCTCTACTTCTTTCATTCTTTGCATGATAATAGAGTTGTGCCATTGGTGAAGTTTCTTCTCCATATCTTGAAAGAACTGCATCTCCTTCTGTATATCAATCTCTAGCCGCTTTGAGAATAACGCAATAATCTCTGTTGAGTACTTCGTCTGTCCCCGCTCAATTTTACTAACATGTGTTGTCGTACAGATATCTTTACCCAGTTGCTCTTGAGAAAGTCCTCTTCGCTTTCGATAAAATTTAATAATTTCTCCCTCAATCATATGTGTCTCTCCTCATGAACAAATGTTTAATGATAAAAGTTTCTTTCTAAATCGTTTTTTTTCCTTCTAAAGTCATGTTTTTAAGTCTTAGTGCTCACTATTTTTCCATAAAAAATCCACGAAAGAATACTCTCTCGTGGATCATACTGCTTATTGAGCCGGTACACCAATCGCATCGTAAGCTGCCATTACAGCTTTTGTTTCAGCGGACGGAGCGCCATTACGGTCTGGATAAAGATCACGAGCGGATTGGATCGCTGCCGCACGCATTTCTTTGAATCCGGATGACGGTACAAGATAGTTCGTTAAAGCACGGTAGTAGATCTTTTCTGTTTTTGAGCGTGTGATACCCGTGACTTTAACTCCGTGGTGCTCTCCTCCCTCGGAGATGAGATAAGCTGCTTTATTGTTGATGGAGCTGTTAATATGAACCCCACCCTTATCCAACTCGCCTAGGTAACGATCTTCATAATGATCAGGGTATGCATTGTCCTTTAATCCGTAAGCTGCAGAAAGCTTTCTGGATTTCGGATTGCTCATGGAACGAAGTCCGCCATCACCTAGTACGTTTGGTGTGTAAATGTCTTCACCCAACTCCCACTCAGATGGACTAGTTAATCCGTGTGAATGCATTTCAGACAATGCACCGAAGATATCAGCTAGGGATTCATTAATCGCACCAGATTCTCCTTGATAAGTAAGGTTTGCGGTCTTAGAGATTACTCCATGTGTCATCTCATGACCAGCAACATCCATCGCACCTGCTAATGAACTGAACAGAATACCGTCACCATCTCCGTAAAGCATCTGCTTTCCGTTCCATGCTGCGTTGTTCCATTTAGATCCAATGTGAACCGTGCTTATGATCGGCATTCCGTTTCCATCAATACTGTTTCGCTTATGGATATTTTGGTAGTACGTATTTACTTTGATCGAGTTCGTATGAGCTGAAACCGCTGCTGGATCTGCAAAGAAAGACGTACCTGTTTCTACTTCAAAACCGGAGAATCCAAAAAGTCCGGATAGTAGGATGAACGGTGTTTCACCCATTCGGTTCGCTTTGTACGTATGAACCGGTACGATGTTAGGGTTCGTCGTTGTACCTCCTCCAATTGCCGCACCATGCAGATAGCTTTTTCCTGAGGCACTATCTTTTACAGCGATAAAGTTTTGAACTTTGCCGAATAAATCTAATCCTCTTCCTGTAACCGGTGTGACTGCTGGAGCATCCGCTTCATGTACCGCGTTAAAGTGATCAACGATATCACCCGTCGTTGCATCTATAAAATAATGATAAAACCCAGGTGCAGGAACAGAAGTCGAAACTTTAACCAAGTACGTTAAGTAGTTTCTGCCTTCATGCGGATAGATCGTTAATTCTGTGTCAACACCGTCATACTGCTTAACTTCTCCAATCTCAGCAACTACTTGCTCTTTAGCCGTTTTTTCTGCATCTTCCTTCGCTATGGATGGATCTGTAGGAATGATAGATCGACTTAGTTTTTGAGTCACTTTTCCAAATGACGCATACACATTGTTGTTTGCGTCCAACGCAACGGTTTGTCCACTGCCATAGATCGGAATGCCGTTGTATTGCTCAACAGTTCGCACGTGGTATGTATTTGTGCTACTATCAGCAAACTCTTTTACGATCTTAAACTGCTCACCTATTGAAGATGTTGATCTCGCACCAACCTCAGAAACGACCTGTGATTGAAGATACGCTTTAACGATTTCAGCTTTACTCAACCCTTCAGGAGCTTGGAATAAAACAGTTGAAGGATTTGCATGTGCATTGGATCCAGGTAATGAAAATCCTCCAAGTGTAACGGACAGTGCTAGAACTGCTGGGATTACCACTTTTTTGTTCAATCGTTTTTGTCTTTTCTTTTTCAACCCATTCACCTCTTCATCAAATTGTGCTTCCGGAATAATTCCAATTATTAAGAACATTGCAAAAGTGGTCAATTGGGTTAATTTTTACTCGGTTTACAAGGTGTCATAGCGTTTGGAGGCTATTTTCGACAAAAAATGTCTATATTCTATCGATAAATTAACCCAATAACAATCTCGAAGACATTCTGTAATAATAGGGTCAAATCACTAGACGAGGAGGGCTGATATGAAAGGCAAGCTTTATAAAGGGACTGTTCTATTGGGGTTATGCTCTCTATCTTTTTATTGTGGTGCTCAAATTACCGGTCAAACCGAAGCAGCCTTTTCAAGCCAAGCTCAAATAAAACCTGTGAAACTTTCGGCTGCAGTTGTTTTTCCAGACACGGTGGAAAGCCTTAACGAAAAGGCTAACATCATTTATTCGAGAATAATCTCACTATACAAAACCCTTCCGAACGCTGCTGATGATGCAAGTTTGCAGGAGCTAAAACAAACCATTGAGGAAATTACAGGATTAGAACAAACACTTTACTCACTACTCCGTGATTTTGAAGACATACATAATGAGCTCTTAAACTATGAAGAGCAGGTGAAGAAACTAGATTCGAAGACATACCAATTTGTCTATGAAGGTTGTAATGAGACAAACGGATTGAGCAAAAAATTAAAAACGACAGTGGACCTACAATCTATTAAACAATTACACCATTCTATTGAAGCTCGTATTAACAAGTTAGATGATGCCGAGGAAAAGATTGAAGAGCCTGTTAGATCAGCAGAGGTGAAGAATACTGATGATCTTATACAAAACGAAGGAGAAACAAAACATGACGAAAAAACTGTTGAAATTCACAACTAAACTAGCAAGCACCTCTTTTATTATGTTGCTCTGCTTACTTGCTTTTATCATCCTATCGTCACGTGTCTCAGGATCAGAACCTTCCGTTTTTGGTTATCAAATTAAAGCGGTATTATCCGGATCGATGGAGCCTATCTTTCAAACAGGATCTATCATCTCTATTAAACAGGCAGACGATACCACTACTTTTAAAAATGGCGATATTATCACGTTTCAAATGGAAGATAAGCTGATTACTCATAGAATCATCGATGTTGAAAATAAAAAAGGACAAATTTCCTATCGCACAAAAGGGGATAACAATGACGGACCCGATATGTGGTCGGTTCCTGCAAATGATGTAATTGGAAGTTACTCAGGATTTACGGTTCCATATATCGGATATGCCTTAAATGTGACTCAATCTAAGGAAGCATCTGCTCTTTTGTTATTTATTCCTGGGTTCTTATTATTTAGTTCAGCTGTTTTTTCTATCGTGAAAGCAGCTAGAAAATTAGATGTGGAAAAAGCATAAACTTTGGTTAGCTCTCTATGTATATAACCATACATACGAGTTTAATAAATTTAGATTACATATCTATGGAGGTTGAGAAGAATGGGGTTTACGAAGACAATTAGCAAAGGCGTTATGACAGCTGCACTAGGATTATCTTTAATGGGAGGAGGAACGTTCGCTTACTTTAGTGACACGTTCGAAACGAAAAACACATTCGCTGCAGGTACGTTAGATCTATCCATCAACCCAAACGCTGTGGTTAACATTGATAACATTAAACCTGGGGATGAAGTGTACCGTGAATTTACGTTTGAAAATAAAGGATCTCTAGACATCTATCAAGTACTACTAGATACAAAGTATTCCATTGAAGATGCAAAATCAGATAATACGGATGATCTGGCAAACCACATCAAGGTAACCATCATGTACAATACGAGCAGTGCAACTGTCCCTGTTGTTGAGACAACATTGGCACAGCTAAAAGAAAAACAACCTGATCTTACCGCAATTGATGAATTTGTTGGCACAACACAACGTCCGGATGGTATTCCTCCAGGTGAGAAAGAAAAAATGTTCGTATTGTTCCAGTTCGTAGATAATGGCGAAGATCAAAACCAGTTCCAAGGAGACAAGCTTAAAGTGGATTGGACGTTCAACGCGAAACAAGCCCCAGGTGCTTATAACGACGATACAGATCCAGAGAATAACTAAGTTTCAGAACAAGCTAGAACTGCTAACCTTAGCAGTTCTTTGCTGTTCTATCCTAAGTTACAACGTTATTATTTATACTAAAGTTCTTGTCTTCAACTTTTTATTCAGCAGTGTGAACATCTTTTTTAAATCATTATTAGGTACTTCTAGATAATTGTCACCTAGACTTACCTCAAAGAAACAACGATTCTCACCATTCTCGCGAAGATGTCCAGTTAATCCAACTCCACTCTCACTATAAGTGTCTGCCAAAATGCGTTCCATTTCATGCTTTGGTTCCTGAATATGAACATGAAACATATTTGAAACAGGCGTTATCGGAAGTGTGCGTATACCTTCACACGCGTTATAGAGTGCTGCTAATTCCTTTGCACCCTCATAATATTCTTCCATTTTTTTAACTCGTTGATCGAAATAGAAATCCGCGCTTATGATATATGGATAAAGACTGATCAAATCACCGCCATGACGTCTTTTCCAAACCTTTGATTTCTCAGTAAAGTCTTTTGGCCCTGCTAAGACTGCACCTGCGACTCCACCAATTCCCTTGTAGAAAGAAACATAAACACTATCAAAAAGAGCACAAACTTCAGCGGCCGTCTTTTTATAAAAGGGCAGAATTTCAAACAGTCTTGCTCCATCCAGATGAAGTTTAATTCCTTTTTCTCTGCAGTAATCAGAAGTAGCTTGTAACTCTTCAAAACTCGGCAGCTGGCCACCGATCTCTCGCTGAGGAAGTTCCAATAATAAACAAGAAACGTCTTCCTTCATGTTGACTACATCATCCAGTTTAATAATTTTATTAGGGTCACTAAGCAGCACAGGTTCAATGTGGTGAAGTTCTTTCAAACCATCTTCTTCGTGAATTTCCAAGTGGCATAAGGGATGATACGCAACTTTCCGAATTCCTTTTTCATCACACCAAATGCGCATCGCAATCTGTTGAGCCATCGTCCCACTCGGGAAAAACACAGCAGATTCTTTTCCTAAATAATCAGCCATCTTTTCTTGAAAGCTATCAATGATGTGACCACTGCCATACATATCACTTTCTTCCTGCCCTGTTTGATTTGAAATAGAATCTAACAGGACAGACACATCTCTTTTTCCATGTCCGGTTACTTGGTATTTTGCATTTTTGTAGGCAGCAATTAAAGTGTTTTTGTTTTCCAACGTAACAAGCTCCCCTCTATTCGTTTATCCAGCTAATATCACCATTTATCTCAATATTGTTAGGTACTTTTAATAGAATAAAATCACGGCCGATCACAGAGCTGCGATTTTCTTGAGTAAAGTGTCCCCCCTTAGAGAACTGACTGTATGCAAAGCCTGGTGAAAATCTCGAGAAGCTAACTGTCACTAAAGCTGGGTTATTTACGGTTAGCTGTTGTCCGTTTAACAAAAGCTCTGGCGAATGCACTTTGTCTGTAAAATCTACCCCATCGATATAAGATTTCCCTACATGATACGTAGCCTCAATCTCACCATCATTTTCGCTTTTTCGCTCAGCAAAAACACTCATGATGCCTGTTTCCCCCTCTGTTAAAACAATGTCTAACGACTTTTCATTAAAAGGAAAAGACCATTTTTTCTTTTCAGAAAAAACTTTATCTAGATCGACTACGTTTCCTGAATACAAATTGTCTATCGCTTTGGTTTGAGCGTCTTCTATTCTGCTCATTTCAGCTGCCGTAGCTATTTTTTCATCATTCTTATGGTTTGGAAGGATGCTTAGTGAAATAACTGTAGCAATCGCTAGAATCATTGTATATCCGCCAAGGATCCAGCGGATTTTTCTTGTTCCTAAGCTTAATTTAGTGTTTGATCTCATGACTCCAATTCCAAAAGCGACGATAATAAACACTATCAAAATTGGCAAGAAAGACATAATAATCATTTTCTTACCTCCATTCTGTTAGAGATTCCTAAGCTAGTCAGCAGTAAAAACGACGAAACGATAACTATTTTACAAATAAACAGAATAAATGATGTTTCTTCTCCAAAAAACATGGTTACATTTACAATAACCCTAGAATCGCCACCTATTCCATCCAATATTAAGCCGCCAAACAAGATAGTAGGAATAATTAACAAGAAACCTTTATGCAGCTGAATTAAAATTCCAACAAGATATCCTGCGCTAGCAAATAGAAAAATATAAAGAATGGAAGTAATCATTCCCATGACGAATTCAGTAACCGTTAATGAATCAACGATGATTGAATAATTATCTTTGAAGTAAAAAGCTAAGATCTGAAACAGATGAGTAGAAAGATAAACCGTTATACCTGCAAAAATACTAGCAGATAAGAGAAATAGAATGTTAGAAACCACGCTGATGGCACGATTGGTTACAAAAGAAAAATCGTCATACCGATACGCTCTCGTTGTAATTATGATCGCTGTTATGAACGCCCAAATCATCATAAAAATGAGGATGATGTCACTTGTGTAATAGTAAAAATCATATTGTATTGAATTAGATGAGCCACTTCCCGAACCGGTACCATTAAAAGAAAAAAGAATCGCCAGCATCTGGATCACGATTAACGACGTAAACACACCGAAATATGATTTCAGCTTATAGCGATATTGTTTCTTTACGATGTCCCAAGCCTTAACCTCTGCTAAATACATGATCAATCCCACCTTTTGTTTTACTTGTTAAATAACTGCAAATATCTTCTGCAGAAACTGGCGTGACTTCTAATCCTAACTGTTTAGCATCCTCTAACTCTTTTATCGAACGATCGTTCCTTATGACCGCGTATGACATATTTGCGCCGATCTCTTGCACGGAAATGGGTTCCATCTTCTCTGTCCACTTCTCTACGTTAACTGTCTTTCCTCTCACGCCAATCGCGTACTCCTTTAACTGATCGATGGATAAGTGAAGACACTTTTCACCAGACTTAATGAGTAGAACCTCTTCTAACAAATCTTCTACTTCATCTAATAGATGGCTAGAAAGAATGATTGTTCTTGGATAGGCGATGTATTCTTTTAATAATGCTCGGTAAAAGTCCTTACGTGTCGCAGAATCCATTCCGCTTGTCGGCTCATCCATGATCGTCAGTGGGCAGCGTGCAGCTAAACCAACGATCATATTAAACGTACTCTTCATCCCCTTTGAGAGATTTCCATGATATTGATTAGGATTAAAAGAAAAATAATCAAATAATTTCATCGCTAAGTCGTGGTTCCAATTTGGGTAAAAACTCCCCGCTGTTTCAAGCAGTTCTTTTAATGTTAACCCTTGTGAGAAACTCATCTCGTTATCGATGAAGATTGTATTTGCCGCAACCTTTAAATTATTGAACGGATTTTCAGAGAAAACCTGTATGTCACCCGCAGAATGATGAAGATAACCAGCAATTATTTTTAATAATGTTGTTTTTCCTGCTCCGTTCCTTCCAATTAAACCGGTAATTTTATTTTCCGCTATCTGAAAGGTCATATTTTGGATTGCTTTCGATCGACCATATTGTTTAGTCAGTTCATGACAAACGACAACATTCATGATTGCTCCTCCTTTATTCTTTGGTGCATATCCCTGATCATCGTTACTAGTTCATCTTCTTCGACTTGCAGCTGAATGGCTTCTTGCGCTAACTCGGTTACAAGTGAATGCAGCTTTGAACTTTTTCTTTTACCGAGGATAATTTTTCTTGCATCCGCCGCAACAAACATTCCTAGTCCCCTTTTCTTATAAAGAACGTTATCGTCCGCCAATAAGTTTATGCCTTTACCAGCAGTAGCTGGATTCACATTAAACATCTCAGCTAGTTGATATTGCGAATATATTTTTTCATCTGCTGAAATCGATTCGTTCAAGATCTCGTTCTCGAGCCATTCTGAAATCTGAACATAAATCGGCTTCATACTATCAGCATTTAGCAGCAAATGTACCTCACCTCCAACTTACCACTATAGTGCATTACATATGTAATGTACTATACATTTCCAATATATGCAATATGTTGTTTATGATGACATAAAAAAGACACTCTCCTGTATAAGGAAACTGTCTCTGAGTTAATGTTATTTATTTCTTCGCTGTATGATCTCTTCACTCATCATGGAGTATAAATTTTCTATCCCATCATGAGTAGCATCAAAACTAAACGCGTCTTTTTCTTTAATACCGAGATTTTGCGCATCAGCTATAACATCAATATTTGCACCCATAAAAATAAATTCCCAATTGTATCTCTCTTGCTGATGTTCAATAAGCTTCTTTACCTTTTCGTGTGTAAATTCAGAGCTCGCGTTCTCCATTCCATCTGTCGTAATAACAAAAATCACTTTACCTGGTCTATCGTGTTCTTCAGTGCGTGATAGCCTGTAACCCACATCCAATATGGTTTTGCCTACAGCATCCAAAAGCGCTGTAGTTCCGCGGACATAATAGTCCTTCCTCGTTAACTGGACTTGTTCTGCAGGTACACCGCTCCATAGAATTTCATACTGATCATCAAATAAAACGGTCGTAAGAAGTGTTTTTCCCTTCCGCTCAACTTGCCTTTTTACGAACGAGTTAAACCCTCCAATAGTGTCCTTCTCCAGCCCTGACATCGAACCACTTCGATCAAGCAAAAATACGATTTCTGTTACGTTTTTGTTCACCTTTAACCATCTCCCAACATTTGTCATGCTATAATCATAGCTAGAAAGATCCAGTAAATGGTCGCCTGTGAAGCGACATTTTAGGAGGTGGTCGGATATGCTTGATCAAAAACTTTTATTAGAATTAGAAACCTACCTGATTGATTATTTCATAATGGAATTAGAAGGTTGTCAGTCTTCTAAAATGATGGAGGAATGTTTAGAAGAAAACAGTCTCCGTTTTGAGTTAGATGCGTTTATTCATCAAAACAAAAAGCCAACGTTACAGGAAAAACTTTTTCAACTGATTGATGAAAAAGGTGTGACCGACGCAGATGTTTATAAGAAAGCCGGTTTAGATCGAAAGCACTTTTCTAAGATTCGCTCTAAATCAGATTACCGACCAAAGAAAAATACGATTCTTGCGCTGGCTCTTGGTTTGGAATTGGACAAAGATGACACAGAAGAGCTTCTGGAAAGTGCAGGATACTCACTATCTTTCAGCGATACAAACGACTTAATCTTTAAGTTTTTTATTAATAAAAAAAATCTATGATATAGATGCTGTCAATGAGTACCTGGTGTATTTCAGCTTAAAGCCAATTGGAAGTACCATATAAAAAGACAACTCACTTAAGTGGAAGTTGTCTTTTTTCATAGCCATTATTCAATTGCACCAGATACATCATAGTTAGATATATCTAGTTCTGTAGATTTTCCTAACGCAAGCTTCGCAAGTTCAGCTCCTAAGTAAGGTCCACTTGTAAGCCCTGATGCACCAAGGCCGTTCGCGACCAAAATGTTATTAAAATTAGGAAGCGGTCCGATTACTGGTAAAAAACCTGGCGTGAACGGTCGGAAGCCCACTCTTGTTTCAAGAAGTGATCCTTCTGACAGGCCAGGTGCGACAGGTAAGGCTTTTGAGAGTATGTCATGAATACCGCCTGCCGTTACCCGGTTAT
The DNA here is from genome assembly GCF_015903855.1 of Fictibacillus sp. 18YEL24. Lineage (GTDB taxonomy): Bacteria > Bacillota > Bacilli > Bacillales > Fictibacillaceae > Fictibacillus > Fictibacillus phosphorivorans_C. The sequence continues at coordinate 74,673 of NZ_JACZDT010000006.1, read as the reverse complement.
CAAAACCTACCTCATCTTCGTGTGTAGCTCCTACGACTACTCGATCATCAAAAGTGAGAATGTACTGATTTGTCGGCGGCATCACCACTGGCCAATCGTCTGTATCTGTTTTTTGCAACTCCAAGTGGATGATCTGTGCTTTTTGTGGAGTTACTTTAAAGTTGATTCCAAGTGGCTTTAAAATTTCATTCGACCATGCTCCTGCTGTTATGATGATTTGATCAGCGAAGATTTTTTGTCCATTAAGAGAAACACCCGAAACTACTTTTCCTTCATAAAGTAGAGCAGCATGACCATGAAGAAGCTTCGCACCGTTTTTCTTAGCTCCATTCAACAGAGCGTCACGCATCGCTCTTCCGTTTACACGAGCACCGCCACTTACAAAGACCGAACCGAATTCGTCGGATAAGGGTGGAAAACGTTTCTTCGTTTCTTCAGGAGAAAGAATCGTGATCTCACCAATTTCCGGAGCATCTTCTCTACGTTTCAAAGCCCGTTCTGCCATTTTCTCAAGTTTTTCAGGATCTGCATGTAAGCTGAGTGTACCTACACGTTTGTAACCCGTATCGGTTTCACCGTCTTCTTCAAGCATCTTGATGAGTTCAGGATAATACCGAGCTCCGCCCTTTGCTAACTGATACCAAGCTTTGTTACGGCGCTGAGATAGCCACGGACACACAATGCCTGCTGCTGCATCTGTCGCTTGTCCCCTATCTTTTCTATCGATTATTAGAACCTCTGCATCAGATTTACTAAGATGATAAGCGGTAGACGCTCCCAAAATTCCGGATCCGATTACAATTATTTTTTTCATTTCAAACATCCCTACTATCCCGTTGATATATGTATTTAACTATAGTATTTTCTTCAACAAAACTCAAAAAACCCTGATTTTTTCATCAGGGTCTCATCAAATGTTGATTACTTTAAATTTTCATTTCCCAACGTTCTTTCTCCGTTTTCTTTAACTGTTCCTCTACTTCCTGTGGATGAACAGTGCGGAAGTAATGTTCTTCGGCCGGGATGATTTCAATCATTCTCTCGATCATGTCCTCTGGATCATATTGATTCTTCAGTTGCTCTTCTTGCTTCTTCATATCTTCCTTTCTTGTAAAGTTCTTTTCGGGATCATACCATTTGTATTTTTCTTCTGCACTTCGATCATTGAATCCAGTTGCATATGCACCTGGATTAATCGTGGCGACTTTCACACCAAACTCTTGAAGTTCAGCCTGCATCGTTTGAGCAATTCCTTCAATCGCATGCTTTGTTGCCGTATACGGTCCAACATACGGTGTTGCTGATATACCTGCCATAGAACTCAAAAAGATAATTTTTCCGCTTCGCTTTTCGACGAATTTTTTCGCTGCAAGCTGAACGGATTCTAGCGTAGCAAATACGTTTACCTCAAATAAAGCACGAACGCGGTCCATTGGAACTTCAGCTAATGGCCCACCTTCATTGATCGCTGCATTGGCTACAAATATGTCAAAGTCATACTTTTCTATTTGTTCTAGATCTCGTTCATTTGTAATATCAAGTTTGAACACCTCTATATCAAGACCTAGATTATTTGATTCTTCTAAAAGAGCTGTTTTTTGTGAAGTCGTTTCAGTTGTGGCGATAATGGCATGTCCTTTTTTAGCGAGTCCGATAGCTGCACCTTTTCCTAATCCACTTCCTGCACCTGTTATAAAAATCGTTTTGCTCATTAAATCTGCCTCCTAGTTGAATGTCTACTCTTATGTCTTCCCACACCTGTTGAAAGTAAACTTTGTTGTGTTCACAAACAAAAAAAGCAGGACCAGCTCCTGCTTTTTCTTATCTTTTATTAAACCCCTGGAAACCATCCTGGTGCGTTCAAGACTGCGTTCCACAACGGATCTGGTACTACAAGTTCATCTTGCTTTGATTTATCAAGTTTCGTTACGATTTCAGACTCTTTGCCTTGTTCGATCTTTTGTACCCAGTCTGGATCAATGATCAGTTCACGCCCTAAAGCAATGAATGGCACTCCTGTTTCTAAAGCTTTGATCGCATCATCTGCTGTATAGATTGATCCTACTCCCATAACAGGTACACGATCGCCTACTCTTTCGTTAATAATCTCAATGCGTGAACGTGTATCTTCAACTCCTCGTCTAGGTTCAGACCAGAAATCCATTACCGAAACGTGAAGATAATCTAATTTCTTTGCACTAAGAGCATCAACAAGCGCTAACGTATCAGCCATCGTAATTCCTGGTGTTTCAGGTTCTTCTGGTGAGAAGCGGTAGCCTACGATGAATGAGTCATCTGCATATTCAGCTACTGCTTTTTTCACTGAATCTACAACCGCTAAAGGAAACGCCATACGTTTCTCTAACGAGCCGCCCCATTGATCTTCACGGCGATTCGCGTGTGGAGAAAAGAACTGCTGAATCAGATAGCCGTTCGCACCGTGGATCTCAACACCGTCATAACCTGCTTCAATCGCACGTCTTGTTGTTTCACCAAAATCACGAATGATAGAAGATACTTCTTCTGAAGTCAGTTCGCGAGGCACAGGTTTCCCCTCACCTGAAGGGATATTGCTCGCACTCACAACATCTCCGTTAGGAACAAGTTCAGGTGGGACTTCACGACCACCATGGAAAATTTGTAGAATTGCTTTTGATCCTTTTGCTTTTATGGCAGAAGCTAAGCGGCGAAGACTTGGAATCATGTCATCCGTATCTCCAGCGAACTCTCCTGGGAATCCTTTGCCGTTAGCTGTCACATTCGTACAAGCTGTAATAACCATCCCAACACCTTCAGAACGGCGCTCGTAGTAGCGAATTTCTTCATCTGTTACAGTTCCATCTTCGTTTGAAGAAAAGTTTGTCATCGGTGCCATAACAACACGGTTCTTAAGTTCAACACCGTTTTTAAAACGATAAGATTCAAACAATGGTGCATACTTTTTATTCATCATGTTTGTCTTCCACCTCTTATTTTTATTGGGCTCTTCAAGTCGTTTTTGCTTTTATCTTTTTTCTTCCATGAAAGTTGATTGAAGTGCAAGATGCGAGACTCCTGGGGGATCAGAGTGACAGGTGAGACTCTTAACAGCGCAGAGCGCTAAGAGGCTCACCGCACTCCCCCGGAAAGCGAGCATTCTGGAACGGAAATCAACCACATACATTACTAACTATGAAATAGCCCGAATTATAACTTTCTTTTTTAAAGTAACTATTATAATAATACCCTCAGTTCCCAAATGCAAAAAATACGCTTGTGGTTTTAAGAATAATTTAAAAAGGGAACAGTATAATTCTAAGAAATATAGACAATTGCTTACACGATTCCCACTACAACCCAGGAGGTAAATCATGAAAAAATCCAGTATAGTCGTCTTTGTCATTATCTTTGCCCTGTTCTATGTTTCCAGTTTTCTATTTCCGGTCGATCGCGAGTGGTATGATGCACTGAACAAGCCATCATGGACTCCGTCAGGACAAACAATCGGTATTATATGGGCTGTTTTGTTCTTTTTAATCGCTCTATCCGCAACTCTTATCTACAATCAATATGGTTTTAAACCCATTGGCTTTTGGATTCTATTTGCGATCAACTATGTATTCAATCAAGCTTTCGGTTATTTTCAGTTTACACAAAAAGATTTATTCGCAGCGAGCATCGATGCTCTATTGATTGCGGTGACGACTTTACTTTTAGTCATCTATGCCGGTCGTTTAAGAAAAGTTTCTGGATGGTTGCTTATTCCTTATCTTCTCTGGAGCTCATTTGCTACCTATTTATCATGGACCATCTATAGCATGAATGCATAAGCAAATAGAGATCTAGCCTTTTAGAAAAGGCTAGATCTTTTTATTACGTTCCAGAAATCGCTACATATTGATTCTGAAGAACAAATTGATTATTCACCCATCCAAGCGTGTTCACCACGTACCCTAGAGCATCTGCGTTATATAAGCCTGCAATCTTTTGATAAGCGGAAAGTTCGTAAATTCCATTGGAATCAAAATCGATTGGATAGAGACCACTTAATGGATTCACAAAGCCGGTAATTGGTTTCTTCAGCTTTCCGTTCACATCATATATTTCATTTAAATACTCTTTGTCTCGTTTTGATAGATCAATGATATACGTTTTTTTATTACGTTTACTAACAACTCGAACTTTGTAGTTATTCTCATAGATCACATCATATTCATAAGCAGCATTGTAAGCGTTGAAATTAAACATCTCTTGCGGTGTATTCCCTACAAACGAATACACATAATGATACATGAATCCTCCGCTGCCACCAGAATTGATGCTGACCAACACGTCTGAAACACCGTTACCTGTAAAATCTCCTAAAAACAAAGTGGGGTTGTATCCAGCATTGTCAGAAAGAGGTACTCTTGTCTGAGCACCTGTTCTTCCGTTTTTTACATAAAGCGTAATGTTCTCAATGAATGGGCTGTCCTGACTCTTCGTACCTGTTAGATATACATCGTCTGGTACACGATCTCCAGTCACATCTCCCTTAGCGAACGCAACAACACTCGGAGTTACTCTATAATTGTAATGGTTATACATAACATGCTCCTTGTTAAATACAGTTTTACTACCATGTTATGGGCACTAAACGGGATTGACACAATCATTTATCCAACAAAAAAAGCTCCGTATTACAATGGAATAACTCCATTGTTTCACGAAGACTGGTTTATTGCTTATTCTGATAAACATCACTCTTAGAATGGAATCCATCTTTAATAATTGTTTCTTCGAGATTCTCTTTATCAACCGCGATGGGAGATAACAAAACAGAAGGAACCTCCATTTTACCGTTGTTTATCTTTCGTTCTGTTTTTATCGTTTCCCCTTTTGCCATCTTCACTGCCAATTCTGCTGCTTTTTCTGATAATGCCTGAATCGGTTTATACACCGTCATCACTTGCGTTCCTTGTACGATCCGCTGCACGCCAGCAAGCTCCGCATCTTGTCCTGAGACCGGAACTTTCCCAGCGAGACCTTGTGCTTCAAGGGCTTGTATGACACCACCCGCAGTAGCATCATTCGCTGCAATTACAGCATTGATCTCATTTTTATTAGCTTTTAACGCCGACTCCATGTTTATAAACGCATTAGCAGGCGTCCAGTCTTTGGACCATTGATCGTATACGACCGTGATAACCCCTTTATCAATTAATGGCTGCAGAACTCGGAACACACCTTTTTTAAACAGATGAGCATTGTTATCCGTTTCGGCTCCTCCTATATACACGTACTTTCCATTCGGAACAAGCTTGGTTATTGCTCGGGCTTGTAGCTCGCCTACCTTTTCGTTGTCAAAAGATACGTACATGTCGAGGTCAGCATTTTTAACAAGGCGGTCGTATGCCATCACTTTAATGCCTGCTGAGTGTGCTTTCCTGACGATCGCCGCCATAGCTTCAGCGTTATGAGGAACTACGACAAGAAGATCTACCTCGTTTTGAATGAGCGTTTCAGCTTGTGCAATCTGCAAAGAGTCATCACCGTTAGCAGCGAGAATCTCTACCTCTGCTCCTAGATTCTCTACGGCTTTCTTGAAGAGCTCTTTGTCTTTAAGCCAACGTTCTTCTAGTAACGTATCCATGGAAAAGCCAATCTTAATCTTTTCCTCGTTAACTGACGCGCTGCCTACTTTTTCACTTTTAGAAGGAATCGCTTTCCCAAGTGTCTCTTTACTCTTACTCTCTTTGTCGCATCCGGAAACAAATATAAAAGCTACGAATAACAGGACGAGGCATAAACCATTTAAGAATCTTCTCATGAATGATGCTCCTTTACGGCCTTCATCCTTTTTTCCCAAGAACAGTCCTGCGATATTCTGTAGGTGAAAGCGTAACCATTTTTTTGAACACTTTGCTGAAATAGTTAGGTTCATGATAACCGACCTCAAACGTGATTTCTTTTAAGCTTTTTTCTGGATCTGCCATCAGTTTCTTCGCCTTATCGATTCTGCATTCTGTCAGAAAATCAATATAGTTGATTCCCAGCTTTTCTTTAAACATCTTACTAATATAGATCGGACTCAAACCTACTTTTCTTCCTAACGCCTCAAGAGAGATGTCTTCATGAGAATGCTTTACGATATATTGTTTAATCTGATGAATCGTATCGGCTTCAAGCTGTTCATAATGTTCTTCGTATGAAATCCGCATCTGTTTGAATAGATGTTCAGATTCAGAACGAAGCTGACGGTAGTCTTGAGATTGATATGAAAAGAAAGGTGTTTCAGTCTCCATTCCCATTTCGTTCATCACTCTCGCAGCCACCCAGAGCAGTTCAAGAACACGCTGCTGTGTTTGGAGCAGATCTGTCCCTTCGTTCTCGCAACGTTGGATGAGACTCAATACATTTTTAAGAACTTCATCCCACTTTCCTAACCTGATTTCATCTAAAAACTGTTTTTCTCGCTTTTTGGATTGAGGTCTGTCCTCTGTACTCCCAAGCATTGGAACATCATGATAAAAGCGATATTTAACAGGCAAGGAGGAATCCATCGTGGCAATAAGTGATTCTTGATAGGACTGCCGAACTTGATCTAAAGAATGACACACATTTCCGATTCCTATAAACCATCCATCATCAGACTTTGCTTTTCTCAGTGAGAGAATATCTTTTGCGAGAAAAATCGCTTGAGAACGAAACGAAGAACCAGGTTTACGAAAGACGATAATAGGAAGCTGACGGCCATACAAGGCACCAACCCACCCACTCGCTGATTTCCTGACCTTTTCTTTTATCAACGAATAAAGGTTTTCTTCACCTTGTGGAAGTAGGATACTCATCACAAATGGTTCATGAGTGGAAGAGATGTCGAGCATATCAACAAGCATATCCAAATGGACATCATGTACATGATCGAACAACAGCTGCGTGACAACATCTGTTTCCACGAGCGGTAACGTACTTTCCAAAACCTTGAGAGATCTGCGCTCTTCTGCAATTTCCAATAAGACTTTCCCGACCGTCTCCTCAATCTCACTCACTCTGCTAGGTTTTAATAAATAATCCTTCACTCCTAATTTGATCGCCTGACGAGCATAATCAAACATATCAAAAGCTGTAATCATCACAAACTTAATAAAAGGATTCGTAGATGTAATCTGCTGTATCGCTTCTAGTCCATTCATCCCTGGCATCTGAATATCCATCATCACTAAGTCGGGCTTTACTTCCGCCGCAACTTGAACTGCGACTTTTCCATTCTTCGCTTGATAAATTTCGAGATTAGGAAATGCCTTCTGCAGAATAACTTGGAGCCCTTCTCGTTCAATCTGCTCATCATCAACGATCAAGAGTTTGAGCATGCTGTTCAATCCCCCTCGTCTTAGGAATTCTTATTACCACCGTCGTACCCACACCGATATCACTTTGAATATCCATCACGTTTTCAAGACCATAAAAAAGTCGAAGTCGCTTCACAACATTCGTAAACCCAATACCTGTTGAAGCACTGTTTGTCTCAACAAGTTCTCCGTCTAAAATTTGTAACCTGATATTCTCAGGTATTCCAGGTCCGTCGTCTTCCACTTCAATTCTCACCATGTTATCGTCATCTTTAATTCGAAGCCAGATCTGTCCGCCATCTTCTCTTGGCTCAACCGCATAGATCACGGCGTTCTCAATAATCGGTTGCAGAGTTAAGCCAGGAATCTGAACCTCTAAACAGGACTGATCGACTTCTAGGTGCAACGTCAGCCGATCAGTAAACCTTGCTTTTTGAATGTTCATATATTGCTGGATCACCATCACTTCATCTTGAAGCGTAACGGATTTGTCTAACCATTTTAAGTTGTATCTTAAAAGACCAGCCACACTTACAAGTAGATCACTCGTTTCTTCTGATCCTTCTAAATAAGCCTTTTTCGATAGGGTATTAAGTGTATTAAATAAAAAGTGCGGGTTGATCTGGCTTTGCAGATTCTTAAGCTGACTCTCTTGCAACAGAAGCTTGCTTTGCTGAAGTTCATGTTCAAGCTGTGCCTTCTGCTGTATCTCCTGAAACAAATTATTGATATTGATGCGCATTCGGTTAAAGGTTTGAGCAAGAAATGAGATTTCATCATTTGAATCAACTTTGATCTCTTTGTCAAACTTTCCTGCAGATAGCTCGTTCGCGGCACGTGTTAACTGTTGCACCGGTCTTGTGATACTTAAGCTAAACCAATACGTAATCACGAGTAACAGCAGTGTAATCAAAAGCATCAGCCAGATGCCTAGTTTCTTAAATTCAGCAGACTGATCAATAATGCCTCGATAAAAAACGTCGTAAGTCTTCAGCTCTGTGTCGATTAATGTAAGCGTCATTTCTGATATATATATGGAAAGACGCGTCGCTTCTGTAAATTCTTTGTTTGAGGTCTCGGTGTCAGATTCCGCATAGAACATCAGAGAACGATCTGTTGTTTCAATTAAACTATCAATAAGATTCATATAATTTATGAGTGCAAATTCATTTTCTGAGTTTCTTAGTTTTCCGATTTCCAATTTTGCCATGTTAAGTTTATCTTTGCTTTTATCAAGGTTATCCATATGGTTCTCTGATGGTTCAAGCAAGTAGTTATTAAGGTCTGTGACCATTTTTTGACTCGTGCTCGTCACTTCATTCATGCTTAAATAACGTTGTAAGATGGCATTGTATTGATTTTGCGTTTTCTGATTATAGTATGTAAGCGCTATCCAAATAATGGCCATGATGATCAGAACGACTGATGCAAGCATCCATATTTTTTTCTGTATTCTGTTCATCTCTCGTCCATCGCCTTTATCATTCGAATTTCACTGGAATAACCATCCGCATCAAGAGGAACGGTTTCGTTCTTTAACCATTGCATCAAAACATCTACGCTTTTTCTTCCCATCATCTCAGGTGACTGCTCAATCACACCATCTAACTTTTTTTGGTTAAGCAAGGTCATCGATTCAGATCCATCATCAAAAGAATAAATAAAATAGGGCTCTACCTGTCCGCGTCTACCAATCTCCTGAATCATAGCTCCTGCTGTATTAGCGTTCACGGCAATAAATCCATCCGCATCGGGATACTGATTCAAAAGATCTCTTGTTTTTGCGATAACTTGCTCTCTCGTCTCAGATGTTTCTGCATAAATCGTCTTTATGTTCGGAAAGCTTTGAAGCACTTCTTTAATGCCTGAAAGCCGTTGCTCTTGATAGTGCTCTTTCTGGCTATCACTTAGTAAAATGACTTGCCCTTCTTGTCCCATGTCAGACAACATGAGTTTTGCAATCATCATTCCTGCTAAGTGCTGATTTGAACCAACGTATGTTTTTCGGAGGCTCTCTGCTTTAGGCACGTCATTTCCAACCGTAATAATAGGAATCCCATAAAACGCCGCTTTCACTTTCGTCAACTCTTTAAAACGATCTGTATCAAGTCCTTGCACGATGATGCCATCTACTTTTGACTGAATAGCAACCTCGAGCTTCTTCAGAAAATCATCCTGGTTCTTGCCGTAGCTTCCCCAGACTTCAAGGCTTGCTCCACTTTTTTGAGCTTGTTGTTCCGCACCTTTTCCAACCTTGTCCCAAAAAGGGGTATCCAATTCTTGCGTGATAAGAACAATACGAAAAGAATCTTCTTTCTGAGTAGACGCTGCAGGCAGTTTCCAATCAGACTGAAACGCTTTTTGAGCTGTAATAAACGTTAAATAACTTAGGAAGATACATATAAAAATCAGAAAGATTAATCCAGCTTTGCGCAAGTGAAGTATCCCCTTTTTCCGAATATTTACTAATCATATTTTATCATAAGAAATGTGATACACACGCTTACTCCGTTACCAATTATAGGGACTAAACTGTTGTTTAGAGTTAAAAAAGTGAAGACATCTTCGAGCATGATGTCTCCACTTTTTACCAAACCTAATTACGAGTTAGCTATCCTCTCTTTTTACGAGTTATTACATCGAAGAGTACAGCTGCAACCAACACGCCACCTCTAATCATGTACTGCATGGAAACCCCAACACCAAGAAGGTTCATCCCGCTTGATAATGAAGCCATAACAATGGCACCGATAATGGCACCCGTTACTTTACCGACTCCCCCAGCGGAAGACACACCGCCCACATAGGCGGCAGCGATGGCATCAAGCTCGAATAGCGTTCCAGCTGTTGTCGTAGCCGATTGAAGACGTGAAGTAAAAAGAATTCCTGATAGTGCAGCAAGCATTCCCATAGAACCAAACACCATGTACGTAATCTTATTTACATTGATTCCGCTTAGATGTGCTGCTTCTGGATTACTTCCTACTGCGTAAATGTGACGGCCAAGCACCGTTTTCGTCGTTAAGAAATGGTATGCTACAACGACAAGAAGCATGATCACAACCGTCCAAGAAAAGCCGTTATAACCTGCTAGAATCCAAGTAACATAGGCAATGATCGCTGAAACAAAAACAAGTTTGATCGTGAAGATCCCTTTAGATACAACATCGAACTGATATTTAATCTTGTTGCGGCGCGTAGAGATTTCGCTATAAATGTAAAATAAGATGGAAAGTAAGCCTAGGATTAGAGATAAAAGATGCAAACCATTTACGATCATAAGAGAAGGAATAAATCCGTTGCCGATTGCGTTGAACGCATCGTCTTTGATAATAATTGTCCCCGTTTTCTCAGTTACTTGTAATAGCGCACCGCGGAAAATCAACATCCCCGCAAGCGTAGCTACGAACGAAGGGATGGCGTATTTGGCGATTAACAAACCGTTAAATAAGCCAATAAAGATTCCAAGCAAAAGAATCACCGGAATCGTTACATAAACAGGTAATCCCATCTTTGTTAAAAGGATGGCCGTGATCGCACCAAGAAATCCTGCTGCAAACCCTACAGATAAATCAATATGACGAATAACGATGACGAGTGTCATTCCTACTGCCAGTACTGCGATATAACCAGTAGAATCTAATAGATTACTAATATTACGCGATGACATGAACAGCCCATCCGTCATGATGGAGAAGGTAAGCATAATCACAAACAGAGCGATATACATCCCATAATCACGGATATTCTCTTTCACTAACGTTCTTGCTTCATTGATAAATTCCATTGTGTTAACCCCCTATTGCGTAGCAAGCTGCATGATGTTTTCTTGATTGGCTTCTTCAATCGGCAGCTCACCTTTCATTCTTCCTTCAGCCATAACGTAAACACGATCACTCATCCCGAGTACTTCACCAAGTTCAGAAGAAATCATGATAATACTCATGCCTTCGCTGATTAATTGGTTCATAATCGTATAGATCTCAAACTTAGCACCTACATCGATACCGCGTGTTGGTTCATCCAAAATTAATAGCTTCGGCCCAACGAACAGCCACTTTCCGAGCGATACCTTCTGCTGATTTCCTCCACTCAAGTTACCGACCGTTTGCTCTAGTGAGGATGCTTTAATATACATGGACCGTTTGTATTCCGTTGCTCTTTTTACCTCTTCATTCTCGTTGATGATTCCCTTATGAGCGACTTCGTTAAGATTTGCAGCCGTTATGTTGTTCTTAATATCTTGAATGAGGAACAGCCCATCACCTTTTCGGTCTTCTGTTACATATGCGATGCCTGACTTAATCGCGTCACTCGTATGTTTGAACGTTTTTTCCACTCCTGAGACTTTAAGCTGACCTTCTAGTTTATAATTTTTCGGATTGCCAAACACACTCAGTGCAAGCTCGGTTCGACCAGAGCCCATAAGTCCGGCGATCCCAACGATTTCTCCTTTTTTTACATGAAAATCAATATTCTTTAAGACATGTCTAGCAAGCTCGGTACTATAAGCAGACCAGTTGTTCAGTTCTAGTATCTTTTCACCGATCTTCTTATGGGGTCTTTTCGGATAAATATCATCAATATCCCGTCCGACCATATTTTTAATGATCATGTTCTCTGATATTTCTCCTTTAGAAGCATCGAGCGTACAGATTGTTTTGCCATCACGCAGCACCGTCGCTTGGTCGGCAATGGAGATGACTTCCTTTAGTTTGTGGGAGATCATAATACTCGTGATGCCCTGTTTCTTCAGCTCACCTAGAAGTTTCAACAGATTCTCACTGTCATCTTCATTCAGTGCGGCAGTCGGTTCATCTAAAATAAGCAGCTTAACGTCCTTACTTAATGCTTTGGCGATTTCAACCAACTGCTGCTTTCCTACACTCAAGTCCTTCACGAGTGTTTCAGGGTTCACGTTGAGCCCCACTCGCTTCAGCATTTTCTTTGCTTCGGCAATCGTCTGGTTCCAATCCACCAAGTTTCCACGTTTGACCTCGTTACCGACAAAAATATTTTCATAAACCGTGAGATCCGGAAATAGAGCTAGCTCCTGATAGATGATAACGATGCCGGTTTGAACACTGTCACTGATCTTATTGAACTGCTGAACACTTCCTTCAAACACGATGTCTCCTTCATACGTTCCATAAGGATAGACACCACTGAGCACTTTCATAAGCGTGGATTTCCCTGCTCCGTTCTCCCCGATCAAGCAGTGTATCTCGCCTTTTCTTACTTTAAAATTTACATTGCTGAGCGCTTTCACTCCGGTAAACGCTTTGGAGATCTCGTTCATCTCCAAAATATATCCGCTCATCATGATCCCTCCAATTAGCCACTCCACTGACTTCATTGTGAAAAATAGTGATAGACGTAGAATCTATCACTATTTCTCGTCCTGCTATTTTCTTATTCAAGCCCTGTAAAATCGTCGGCTTTATAATAATCAGAATCAATTAGTTCTTTCTTAACGTTGTCTTTGTTCACAACGATTACATTCGTTTGTTTTGCTTTTACTTCAACGTTTCCATTGTCATAAGAACCCGTTGTTTCTGGCTTCTTCTCATCAAGGATCTCAACTGCCATTCCCATAGCATCCTTAACAAGTGTACGAACATCCTTAAATACAGTCATCGATTGTTTGCCGTCAATGACATATTGAATGGAAGCTTTCTCTGCATCCTGACCTGTTACGAGGTAGCTAGAAACCGCGCTGTCTGATCCAAATACATCTGCGATCGAACGAGCTGTTCCATCGTTTGGAGCTAGAATTGCAACATCACCTTTTAAGTCTGCCTTAGCAGCAGTCAAATGTGTTTGCGCTTTGTTCTTCGCTTCGTTTGCATCCCAGTTCGTTGTTACTTGGCCGATGATCTTGCTCAGCTCATCGCGAGAAAGTTCGGCTTTGTCTTTTAATGCTTCAGCTTCACTCGAGTTAGCAATCTTGAATGTGCCGTCAGCAATCTTAGGCTGAAGCACTTTCCAAGCTCCTTCAAAGAATAAAAATGCGTTGTTGTCAGAAGCCGCTCCAGCATATAGGTAAAGCGGAGTGTTCGACCCTTTAGCGTTATCGATCAAGTATTGACCTTGCGCAGCACCAACTGCCAAGCTGTCAAACGTTACGTAATAATCAACTGCGTCTGTATTCGTGATCAAACGGTCATACGCGATAACCGTGATGTCATCCTTTTTCGCTGCTTCTACTGCTGCAGCTGCTGCATCGCCATCTTGCGGACAGATGATAAGAACATCGATTCCTTTGTTGATCAATGTTTCAACGTTTTCTTTTTCCTTTGCAGAAGATCCTTGGCTGAACAGAATCTCAGTCGTGTAGTCTGTTCCTTTTAATGCATCCTTAAATCTTTGCTCGTCCTGCACCCATCTTGGCTCATCTTTAGTAGGTAAGACGATTCCCACGCTTACCTCGCTATTGCTGTCACTGCAACCAGCTGCAACAAGCATAAGCATGACAACAGCGAGCATCAGAGATAAAAATTTACTTTTCTTCATCATTAGTTCCCCCTTTAAAAGTACTTACAAACTAATTATAGCTACGAAAAAAGAGGGTTTGAAAGCGCTATCATTAGCACTTTATTAACATCGTCTGTACTTTTTTAACAAAGGGTATTTTTTAGCAGCCTCAAAAAAAAAGACAACGCCACTAAACTAGCGTTGTCTTCACACTATTATTTATTTCGCATTCTCATCAGGCTGATGAATGCCGAAGATATTGCCTTCTGTATCTATGTAGTATCCTTGCCAAGCCATTCCTGGGAGGGCGTACTTCGGCATCGCCACTTTTCCGCCTTGCTCCAATATCTTCGCTTCTGATTCATCATAGCTTTCAACACCCATCGTACAAGCATATCCGTTTAATGCTTGATTCGGTTCAGGCGGGGGGCTTTGACGTTGCATGAGTGCCCCATTGATTCCCACCTCTTTATCGTCCCCAGTCACTGCACCGTAATAAGGCATTCCGGCATATTCACTCCAATCTTGAAACGACCAGCCAAACACCTCACCGTAAAACTTCATTGCCCGCTCCATATCATCCACATGAATTTCAAAATGCACTAATCTGCCCATTGGTAACCTCCTGATTTTTTTATAATAAAACCACTTATGTCATTCCATACACATGATCGCAATTCCTTTAAACGAGAAAATACGGCAACAAAAAGGCACCCTCAACGCTAAACAACGTCTCAGGTGCCATCTATCTATTATGCTGCTTTTTGAATGTTAATTTCTTTTCCATCTTTACGCCATTCTTTGTACTCAGCTGCCGCTGTAAAGAGTACATCTGTTGAAGAATTTAGTGCTGTTTCGAAAGAATCTTGTAAAACACCGATGATAAAGCCGACACCAACTACTTGCATCGCCACATCACCTGGGATACCGAACAGACTACACGCTAGAGGAATCAATAATAACGATCCACCAGCAACTCCCGAAGCACCACACGCACATACAGCGGATAGAACACTTAGAAGAATAGCAGTACCAAGATCCACCTGAATGTTTAGTGTATGAACCGCCGCAAGTGTTAAAACAGAGATCGTAACCGCAGCACCTGCCATGTTGATCGTCGCTCCTAATGGGATGGACACAGAGTAGTTATCCTTGTCCAAACCAAGCTTCTCACATAACTTCATATTAACAGGAATGTTGGAAGCGGAGCTACGTGTGAAGAATGCTGTGATTCCACTTTCTTTCAAGCATTTGAAAACAAGCGGATAAGGATTTTGTCTGATTGCTAGGTAAACAATAAGTGGATTTACAACCAAAGCCACAAATACCATACAACCAATTAAAAGTCCTAACAACTTACCATAACTCAACAATGATTCGATACCGTTTGAAGTAATCGATTCAACGACTAGTCCCATGATTCCTAGCGGTGCAAACTTAATGACCCATGTCACAAGTTTAGCTACTGCGTCTGAAACGTTTGAAAGCATCGTTTTTGTTGTTTCCTGTGCACTTCTTAAAGCAAGGCCTAAAAGTACTGCCCAAGCCAAGATACCGATATAGTTCGCGTTAACTAAAGCATTGAATGGATTATCAACAACATTCATCAGCAACGTTTTGAGTACTTCGACAACACCACCAGGAGGGGTCACGCCTTCTGCTCCCTTTCCAAGAGTAAGGCCGACTGGGAAGATAAAGCTAGCAACAACTGCTACCAATCCTGCCAAAAATGTACCTAAAAGATATAGGCCAATAATTGATTTCATGTTCGTCTGATGGCCCGCCTTATGTTGAGCGATCGCCGACATAACCAAGAATAATACCAAAACAGGTGCAATTGCTTTTAGTGCACCTACAAATAATGTTCCAAAAATAACAACAGGTTTTGCTGCTTGCGGAATCGCTAAAGCTAAGATAATACCTACAATTAATCCGATAAAGATCTGTTTAACAAGACTTAACTGATTCCACTTTTTCAGTATACGTTTCATAGATGTCATCACCAATCTAGTTAGAATTGTAAAGCTGTTTATCTGAATAAACCTGTAGCAAGATACGCCTTTAACCAATGGGACAACTGAAGCATCACGTTATAATCCACCTGGAAAAGACAATTGTCCTTCTATTAAATAGTATTATAGTGAGTATTCCGGCTTAATACAATGTATTTATAAAAGTTGTAATAATTTGAATATTTAGATAATGTTAGACGAGTTCTCTTTACTTGAATAAACCCTCAGGATAAAATTCCTGAGGGTTTATTTCCAATTACTTAAATTCACGGTATATCAATAAATACCTACCGCATCAAAGCCTGCGTTAACTGCAGTTACTTCTTCACTTCCCGACCCATAAAGATCTTTTGCAGCTTGTACGATCGCTTGACGAGCTTCGCTAAAATTAGAATTCGATGTTAAGTAGACCGATAGAGCACGGTAATATATTTTACCCAATTTTTCTCTACCAAGCTCCTCACCAATCAGATAGGCAGCGTGATTCGTAATAGAAGAGTTCACATGCACACCGCCATTATCTACATTCAGCGGCATGTTATAATATTCATCCATATGTGCAGGATAGACGCCACTGCCGTATGCTGCTCTTTGCGGGTTGCTGACAACAACACTGTTCGGGTCGCTCAAGCTGCGCAATCTTGTTACACCATCTGCTTTTGCTGCTGGTGCCATGATGTCCTCACCCATTTCCCAATCACTATCATCAACGAGTGCACCAAAGACGTCAGCGAATGATTCATTAAGTGCTCCTGATTGGTTACGGTAAGCTAGATTCGCTGTATGCGTAATCACACCATGTGTCATTTCATGGGCCGCAACATCAAGCCCTGCGGATAATGGAATGAAAAATTCTCCGTCACCATCTCCATAAGCCATATAGCTTCCATTCCAGAATGCATTATTGTAATCGACTCCCATGTGTACATATGAATTAATCGCCATGCCCTCTCCATCCAAAGAATTCCGTCCATGCTCATTCAAATAATACTCATAAACCTTTTCAGAATTATAGTGTGCATCAACGGCCGCTCGATCATAGTCACTCTTAAAGGATGCAGAATTCCCCGTATAAATCTTGTCATTACTAGAGTCCCAATCACTTGTAGCATCATACGTAAAGATTCCTTCAAGATTCTCATGAGAGTAATCCGCTAAAGCAAACCTTGTTCCAGATTTCGGCTCCTTCACACGGGTAATATGTAGTTTTCTATGTTCACCATGAACGCCAAGCCCAGATCCCGTTTGTGTTTTGTGTTCCTCAGCATGCATGAGCCCATTATATTGATCGATGACTTTTCCAGTCTTAGCATCTATAAATACAAACCAGTTCCCAGGTTCTTCACCCATGAAGTTAACGTTTATTTTATAAGCGGTATAATTTTTCTTTTCAAATGGATAGATAACGAGCTCTGATGTTGGTTCATACGTTAGCTCTTGAGGGGCATTGACCGACGATAAGGCAGCTCGAAGGGCATCTTGTTTACTGATGGCAGCTTGTGTATCTACGAGTTGATCGACAATCGTTTGATTCGTTCTTCCATTCACAGAAACGATCTCATGATTTTTATTAAAATGGGCAATTACTTCAGAACCTTCTACAGGAACGCCGTTGACTGATTGTGTAAACCGAACATGAGTCATTCCAAGCTCATCACTTTCTACACTTTTGGTCTTTAAGTTTTTCTCCGGACTTTTAATACCCGTTTTATCTTGATTTTTCTTTAAATAACTTAAAGCATTAGCTGCGGTGCTTGAAGAAAATTTTTCTGCAGATCGTTCTTTCACAAAAAAAGGCACACTAGCTTTTTCATTCCATTCTTTAGCTGCCTGTACACCTCTAATCTCACTCGAATCCACAGGTTGAGCTAATACATTAACTGGAATAGAGCTTAACAATAGAGCTGACGACAGCATTACAGGTCCAATAACTTTTTTCATCACTAACATAACCCCTCCCATTAATTGGCTAATCTTCATTATAAAGGAGGAGAAAACGTTGCGAATGAACAATAAGAATTATCTTAATTTTACAAAAATACATATAATAGCTATTTTACTTACTAGTGTATAGGTGAAATCTACTAAGTAAAATTATGAGATCTTCGTGTTTTTAGAAAAGTACTTTCACTCATCCAAAGCCCACAAAAAAGAAGAAAGCTTGGTTTTACTCTGCTTTCTCCTTCTTTAAATTTCTAATCTAGTTCTAGCATGCTTAAGTTGATGAGCTGTATGACTTAAGGACTACATGCAAACTTCTTCTACAGAAAAGTAGGATTAAGGCGAAAACAGCTTCCAATGTCCTTCGGAGATCACTTCGACCTCTCCATCAATTACTTTGATGGCGGTATCATCATTTATGGCATAGGCTGGCCCCTGCATGTCGGTGGCCCACCGCTCTGCAGCAGCCATGGTGTTTCCCGGCAGCATTTCGTGGTCAACATGTGGGAATATTGAAAAATCGACAAATCCAAGTGCTTGATCTTCACCGCTCGGTGGCGTCCAGCCAATAAAGAATTCTCCAATCTTAGGTGCCATTACCATGCTTCCTGCACTCATTCCCACATACACTGCGCGAAGCGATGGTAAGAGCTCTGCCAATCCTGATTGTTGCATCCAATGGTATAGGTAGAGAGCATCGCCGCCTGAAACTAATAAGACGTCCATCTCCTGTACGAGCGGCATCCAGCGTTCTTTATCAATGCTTGGCAGCGCTGTTAACTCAAGCACACCAACTGACTTCCAACCTAGATTAACCATAGGATTTGCTTCTTTCCCACTGATGAATTCCCAGGCTTTCACGCCCGGCCCCACCCATGGATGTCCGTACATTGCGGTAGGTATACACAGCGCGTTGCAATCAGCAATCGGCTTGTCCAGCATATCAACCAACGCGTCATGTATGCTTTTATTAATCACGCCTCCCGATGTAAGCAGTAATTTCATAACGTGACTCCCCCTTGCTTTTTCCATGAATGTATCTATAATTCTACAAAAGGTGTCACCTTCCTTTTATAGAGCTTGTGGAGTTACTTTTCTATTTCAATATGGAACTAGTCATTATAAGCTTTGCTGTGCTGAATTTCCCCCATAATTTAAAAATTAAAAAAAACAGTACAAAACCTTGAAGGTTTCATACTGTTTTCCACTGTAAGTTACCATTTTTTACAGTTCTAACTTATCTAGGATCGCTCTCACTTCATCCGTTGATTTTGTGTTCATCAACTGATTTCGTAATTCAGCCGCTCCAGGGAATCCTTTTACATAGATTTTGAAAAAGCGGTGAAGCCCTGTGATGGAACGAGGCACTTCTTCGGCGTATTGATCTTGAAGATCAAGCTGCAGTCTTAACAGATCAAGATACTCCTTGCTGCTGTGCTCTCTTGGCTCTTTTTCAAAAGCAAAAGGATTTTTAAAGATGCCACGCCCGATCATAACACCATCAATACCATACTTTTCAGCAAGCTCAAGCCCGACTTGACGGTCCGGAATGTCTCCATTAATCGTTAACAACGTATCTGGTGCGATTCGGTCACGCAGTTTTTTAATCTCAGGAATAAGCTCCCAATGAGCGTCTACAAGACTCATTTCCTCTCTAGTGCGTAAATGAATAGAAAGGTTTGCAATATCCTGCTCTAAAATATGCGTAAGCCACGCTTCCCACTCACCGATCTCTTTAAACCCTAGTCGTGTTTTCACGCTAACTGGAAGCCCGCCAGCTTTAGCCGCTTGAATCAATTCGGACGCTACATCTGGACGTAGAATAAGGCCACTTCCTTTTCCTCTTTGCGCGACATTCGGTACAGGGCAGCCCATGTTAATATCAATCCCTTTAAACCCCATCTCTTTCATGCCAATACTCATTTGTCGGAAGTATTCAGGGTTATCTCCCCAAATATGTGCCACCATCGGCTGTTCATCTTCTGTAAACGTCAAACGACCGCGAACACTTTTTAATCCTTCTGGATGGCAATAGCTATCTGAGTTTGTAAACTCCGTAAAAAACACATCCGGTCGTCCAGCTTTACTTACGACATGACGAAAAACAACATCGGTCACATCCTCCATTGGGGCAAGTACAAAAAATGGACGCGGTAATTCACGCCAAAAATTATCTATCATTGATGCTCAAATCCTCTCACTATAATGCAACTTCAAAATCCCGGTAATAAATATTCTTTTACACTTATATCATGATTGTTATCTCAATATCAATCACTGCACATTTATAATTTATGGAAATTTGTAAATGCACAAAAAAGACTCTCAATGGTTAAGATATCCACACAATTCGTACAAAAAGATAGTTATAAGCTGATTCAGGAATAGCATCCAAGAAAAAAACAGTACATTGATTTAATTCTTTGTTAAATAGCCTATTCTCTTCAGTTCCTCGTATACGATCCAAGAGAACTTTTTTCTTCCCTCACTGTTTAAATGATCGGGATCGATAAAATATTCTTTTTTGTTTACGAATCTTTGATCACTCATATAATTTAAAAATGGAACATCTAAATTTAGAGCTTCTAAATGCTGAAAAACAAGTCTATTCATTACTTCTTCATTGAAATATTCTTGATAAGACTTATGAACGGGCTCCATGGTCAACACGACTTGGTAGCCTTTATCGCTGCAATAATCTACAATTTCTTCTAACTGCTTTACACTTGGTTCGATGTTATTGTTTTCAATTGCTTCCTGGTATTGTTCTTCTATTTTCTCATACTTTCTTTCCGAATAATCTTGACCGTTATTTGACCAAGGTTGATGAGAATTCCATCGTAAGTTTTTTAGTTTACCCGTGATTGCAGAGCTAAGACTCGCCGTATTTGTCCCAGGTAAGTTCAAGTAAGTGTAATAATCAATGATATTATACGGTTCAATATCATTTTGATCCAAAATCCTATAATAGTTCCCAATGTTCTTAGCCTCAGAATTGGCGAAAGTCATCTGAGAGATGGAAACGAGAACGACACCACCAGGTTTAAGATGCTCACCATACTCTTTCAACAATTTCGAGTCGTATTGAATGGTCTGAGAAGGAAGCGCTAAGTCCAGATGAGACAAACCAGTGGGCTTAAAATAATAACCATACATCGAATGAGATGCACCTAGATTGATGATATCAACGGGATGTGGCTGTTTCTTAAATGCCAGTATGTCATGGTCAATATTGTAATCATATGAATCCTTAACAAATTGATTAATAGGCATAAAAAGCAGGATAACTACACCGATGATAACTGTTAACTTGATAAATAAACGTACCATAGCAAATCCTTTCGAACATCGTGTTTCTTTTACCAGATCTTCCCCTAAACTTCACATGGAAGTTGTTGTATCAAAATCCACCATAAACAAATCCATCACCTGTAACACCTAATACAAGAACTGAAAAAATAAGAAAAATATAAAATGCCAATCTAGTAAATGTAGAGTGCTTCGATAGAAATTCCCATGCTGAACCATTGTTTCTTTCTATATACTGGAACAGTTGTAGAATAATAAAGAAAAAAATGAAAAGTAGCAGATCAAATAACGGAAAAATTTCAAAAGCTTTAATCATTCCCACCGGGCTCCAAGAGCTGATGCTCAAGAAAAGTTTTGCATGTTCAAATGCTTGTGATACGTTATCCGATCGAAAAAAAACTCTGGAAAAGCAAACGAGCAGGAAGGTTATTGCAATTTTCAACCACCTATGGAGCACTGGGCTTCTATCCAAACGAAAAAACAAAGCCATACTTTCACGATAAGATTTCGTTGCATCTCCAAACACGCGATAAAACCCATGAATGAGACCCCATATAATAAACGTCCAAGCGGCTCCGTGCCAAATGCCGCTTACTAAAAAAGTAATCACAATGGCAAAATAAATTTCACTTCTCTTCTTTTTCCTCTTACATAACGGGAAAAAAATATAATCCCTAAGCCATGTGGAGAGCGTTATATGCCATCTACTCCAAAAATCTGAAATCGAAACGGCAAAATGCGGCTGCTTAAAGTTTTCAGTTAAATTGATTCCCAACATTCTTGCGCTACCAATGGCAATGTCACTGCACGCTGAAAAATCAGCGTATAACTGAATCGAGAATAATATAGTAGCTAGAACGATTTCTGAACCAGAAGGGTTAGGACTATCGTAAACACTAGAAACGATTGGAGCTAGTCGATCTGCAATTAATGTCTTTTTAAAAAAACCCCATGCAATTCGCTTCATTCCATAGACTAAATTTTCATAGTTTAAACGTTGTTCGACTTTCAATTGTGGAATTAATTTTTTTGCACGTTCAATCGGCCCAGCAACCAGTTGTGGAAAAAATGCAAAATATACCGAAAAATAACCGTAATGTCTTTCCGCTTTTTGCTTTCCATAGAAAATATCCACAAGATAACTTACAGCCTGAAATGTATAAAATGAAATGGCTAATGGCAGGACGATCTCTTGGTAGGGTATCCCATAATTCCAACCCATGAATGTTGCCAACGACCGAAGCGACTCATTCACAAAATTAAAATATTTAAACCAACCGAGAAAAAACAACAATACAGAAATACCAACGACCAAGGCTTTTTTCTTCTGTTTTTTTGTCTCCTGTTTTTCAATAAAGATTCCAGTAAAAAAAGTAAAAGCTGTGCTAATTAAGAGTAATAATATAAATTGAATACTTAAACTAGCGTAAAACACATAACTTGCAACCAATAAAAGAACCCATCTCAATCGATGGGGGATTAAATAATTCAAAAAAACAATTATAGCGAGAAATAAAAGAAACTCAATTGATATAAAAGTCATCCAATCACCTAATAATAAATCAACATATATTTTTTCTAATAAATCGAACTAGAAATCATGCACAAATGGCATTGCAACGCGGTGGTCGGCCTTAGAGATCACCGACTATACATTAGCCAAGTTTAGGAAGGTCTGAATAGAGGATTTTCCCATAATGATTACGTGGGATTTCCTCAATTCTCATAATCTTAAAGCCCTTCAAGTTTAATTTTTCTTTGACTATTTTTTTTATCTGAACATAATCATCTCTTAATGTGTAGATATACATTTGGTCATCACTTCCAGCACAGATACAATCGTGGCCATGCTCATGTAAAAACGCTTCTACATCATCAAGGCCGATGCGGTTTCCGTACACTTTAATCATTCTTTTAATGCGCCCTGATATAAAGAAATACCCATCCTCATCAAAGTAAGCCATATCTCCTGTACGCAAAACACCTTTATTCTCATCTTTTTTCGAAAGATCGAATAACGACTCCGCATACCCTAAGGAAACATTTGGCCCTTTGTATATCAATTCGCCTATCAAATGAGGTGCTGTAATTTTATTTCCCTTGTCATCTTGAAGGATCAGCTCTCCACCAGGAATAGCGATACCAATACTTCCGGCTTTTTCAATGTTTTTTTCATAAGGTAAATAGGTCATCCGCGCTGTCGCCTCCGTTTGACCGTACATGGTAAAAAACTGAATCCCCTTCTGATTACACACATCAGCAAATTTGCGAGATAGCGTTTCGCTCAATTTGCCACCTGCCTGAGTTAGTTTTTTTAAACTTGGCAGACTAAGCTCTTCAAACTTCATCCTGTCAAGCATCTCATACACAAAAGGAACTCCACCAAAAGTTGTGACTTGCTGTTCCTTACATAATTTCCAAAAATCCTTACTCATGATAGAAGCCCCCGTTACAACGACGGTAGCTCCACATATGAAATGGCTGTTAATAATAGAAAGCCCGTAGGAGTAATTCATTGGTAGTGTAGTGATCGGTTTTTCGTTTTCATGGATATCAAGGTACTTTGCTATTGATACAGCGTTTTCAAAAATATTTTCATAGCTTAAACGAACAAATTTGGGGCTCCCCGTACTTCCAGAGGTTGTTAAGAGGAGAGCAAGATGTTCATGAAGATTATGTTGAAAATGGGTGGGACATTTATATAATGTGTAATCACCATATACAAATGAAGAATCCATTGTCTTTGAAAGATCTTGATTATTACTACTTGCCCAGATGTATGCAGGCTTATAAAGATGAACCAGTCTTCGTAACCGATCTATATGAATGGATGCATCCAAAAGCACGGGGACAACGCCACCTCTAATAAAGCCCACGTAGCCAAATAAAGACTCTTTATTATTTGAGCACAAACAAAAAACGAGCGTTCTTTCACCCACATTACCGCAGATGGCATCCGATATTTCTACCATTTCAGAGTAAGAATATTCTCGGTCTGCATATACAGCTGTGCGGTTCCCAAACTGCTCCATTTTTTTGAAGTTATTCATTAATCATGTTCACTCCCGAACGTTCCAATAGCTCAATTCCAGACTGGTAAGAATTGAATTCCGTCATCCATTCTGAATCTAATGAGAGATCAAATGCATCCTCAATCTCACAAATGAGCGCCATATGTGCAATTGAATCCCATTCTGCTGATTCTGCTAATACTAGATTATCAACTACTTCATCTTCCTCTAGTTCCAAAACATTCATAAAGGCATTTCTATATTTTTCGATATTTCTCATCGTTTACACCCTTTCCATAATGACTGTTTCTGCATTTGAGGGAGAAACAGTTTCTATATACCTAACCATTCTCCAGACACTTCGGAGATTATGATTTTCTATCAACACTACAAACTTCAGCATCATTAAAAGAAATAAATGGGAACTTTACAACCAGTACAAACTATTTTTATATTTTATAAAACTCTTATTGATAATAATTATCATTCCCAAGCATGATTCTAGCATATCGCCTTTTCAAAAACAATAACTGGCAAACTGTTAAAATTCGGTATCCCCCACTCTAAATCACTTTTCTCGTCACCAGGTTTTAAAAATATATTTTCAGTAAATCCAAAAGCTTCTTAGCAACTTAAGACGAATTGAAAGAAGAAACGACTCCTACCAACACGGCTAGGGCTATAATTGCAGATTCACTTCAGCCCTAATTGCGTCTCACACTTCATCAGTAGTATGCAAAAGCATCTTCAAAGACATAATCAAAAAAAAGTGAGCCCCCATGAAGGCTCACTCACTGTAATTACCTACTCATTTTCAATTAATCTTGCCATGCCTTGTCCGCACTGCTGACATGTTCCCTTCATCTCTTCGACATCCTTACAATTCGAACAGTCAGCATTAATTTTATGATTCATTAAGCTTGAGCAGCGCAACTGCTTCAACGTGTGTTGTCTGCGGAAACATATCAACCGGCTGTACTTCTACTGTTTTGAATCCACCATCTTCTAATATTCGCAGATCACGTGCGAGTGTGGCTGGATTACAGCTCACATAGACAACACGATTTGGTTTCATTTCAATGATAGTTTTTAATAATTCCTCGTCACAGCCTTTTCGTGGTGGATCGACGACGATCACATCTGGCGTGACGCCTTGCTTCTTCCACTCTGGTATCACGTCTTCTGATTTACCAACAGCAAACTCAGCGTTATGGATATTGTTTAACTCCGCATTGCGGCGCGCGTCTTCAATCGCTTCTGGTACGATTTCTACACCGTACACTTTTTTTGCTTTTTGAGCGAGGAACAGTGAGATCGTCCCGATTCCGCAATACGCATCGATGACCGTCTCATTCCCATTCAGTTCAGCATAATGTAACGCTTGATCATAAAGCACTTTCGTCTGGTCCGGATTGATCTGATAAAACGAACGAGCTGAGATGGCAAACTTGATGTCTCCGATAAAATCATAAATATATTCAGCACCCCAAAGCACACGCGTTTCTTCACCAAAAATCACGTTCGTACGTTTTGAGTTCACATTTTGTACGATCGATTTAATCTCAGGTAGTGCTTCTCGAATATCTTCTACTATCTTCTTACGTTGCGGCAGGTCTTGACCGTTCGTTACGAGTACGATCATCAAATCACCTGTCGTTTTACCGTATCGCGCAATGATATGGCGGAGAACACCTTTATGTTTTTCTTCATTATAAGCACTGATGTTGTACTGATTCACGATTTCTTTCACAGCTTGTACCGCGTCGTCGTTCGTATCCCCCGTGATGATACAGCTGTCCATCTCTACGATCTCATGGCTGCGCTTCTGGTAAAAACCTGTGATGATGCGCCCGTTGCGTTCACCAACCGGCACTTGCGCTTTGTTACGATAACGCCATGGTTCTTCTCCCATGCCAAGTGTCGAGAGTACTGGTACATCATCTATTTTACCGATTCTCGTTAGAACGTCTTCTACTAACTTGCGTTTATACTCCAGCTGTCCTTCATAAGATAGATGCTGCAGCTGACAGCCTCCACACCATTTATAGATCGGACAAGGCGGTTCAACACGTTCAGGGCTCTCTTCGATCAGCTCTTCTAAACGGCCAAAACCGAATCCTTTTTTCACACCAATAACCTTAATCTTCGCACGCTCGCCAGGCAATGTATTCGGCACAAACAAAGTAAACCCATTTACACGAGCAACTCCTGCTCCTTCATGGGTTAAATCCACTATATCTACTTCATAACTCTCATTTTTATGAACAGGCAAATCAGCCTTTGTCATTGTCATCGTCCCTTTTTGTCACTTATGCTTTTCTGATTGTAGCATAACTGTTAGTGGACACCAAATGCTTACATAAAAAAACAGACCACCTGAAGTAGTCGGCAGTAAGGGTTTTTTTTAGACGAAGGTATGCACCCCTGAAATATTTTTAAAGATTTTACATCTTATTATGTTTGAATTTTGATAGAGGTCAATGATTTAAAAATTAGCATTCGTATTCCATTTTTATAAACTCAAATTTACTACCGTTTGTAGCTTGCATGAAAGTCTTAATTTCTTTAAAACCTATTTTTCTATAAACTTTTATTGCTCTTTGATTAAATGTCGCTACAGATAATGTTAACTTTTTTGGTTTAAATTCCGTCCTCACAAACTCTATCCCTGATTTCAGAAATTTGAAACCCACACCTTTACCAGTTAAGTCCGGTCTTACTCCTAAACCAATATCATATATATGATCATCTACTTTATTAACACTAAAAAAACCGATTAGTTCATTATTAGTTAAGACTGAATACACAGAGTTACCTCTCTTTTCTTGGTTAATAAATTCTTCCAAATCTTCTTGATCTGACTCCATATCATAAAATGAATACTCTCCATCATAGTGCCATTGAAACGCAATCTCCTCTGCTTGTTCTTGAGTCATAACCTTATATAGATAAGTCATTAATATCCCCCGTTAACTCATTCTTTTTATATAAAAAAAGAACACTCAGCAAATTTGCTTAAAGTGCTCTTTGACATGATTGGTTTATGGTTTAAGTCGCTCTTTTGGTACAAGCAATTCAAAATGATGGTGTAAGTTTTCGAACTCACCTGGCAGGATTCCGCCAAGCTCCCCATCTAAGTTGATTTGCATCTTTTCACGAGGCGTTACTTTTACACGCTTTGCCTTCTTATAGATCACGTGATCATCATGGATGTGTTCCCCACGGATCGCAAGAGAGGCAATACGAACAAATTCTGCAAGGTTTGTTTTCTTTAAGATGATTACGTCAAAAAGACCGTCATGAAACTCCGATGATGGAGCAAGCTTCTCAAAGCCTCCAACAGAATTTGTGTTAGCAACTAGGAAGAGCATGATTTCGCCTTCGTATTTTTCTTTATCATCGAATTCAATCTCAACAAATGTTGGACGAATCGATGGCAGCATCTCGATTCCTTTTAGGAAATAAGCCAGCTGTCCGATCATCGTCTTCAGCTTGCTTGGCACTTCATACGTTAGCTCTGTTATACGACCGCCACCTGCGATGTTGATGAAGAACCTGTCGTTTACTTTACCGATATCAACAGGCATATGTACACCACCGCATAGAACGTCGCAAGCTCCTTCAATCGTACGCGGCACACCTACTGCACGTGCAAAATCATTCGTTGTTCCCGCTGGAATAATTCCTAGCATTGGGCGATCTTCAAGTCCTGCTAATCCATTGACAACTTCATAGATCGTTCCATCTCCACCGGCTGCGATAACGAGGTCGAAGCCTCTTTCTCCTGCTGCACGTGCAGCGCGAGTCGCGCAACCTTCTTCAGGTGTTGTTGCATGACAAGACGTTTCATAACCTGCATTTTCAAGTCTGTCTAGAATATAAGGAAGCTGTTTTTTTACCGTTTCTCTTCCCGAACTTGGATTATATATTAGTCGAGCTCGTTTCATATCTTTCACCTTCATTGTTTGACTTCTTTTAAAAGTTTTAACCTAAATTTGTTTGTTGTATAACTGCAAAAAACAGCCCACTGCCGGACTGCTTCTGTCGATTCCTCTTATATTATAGTGATACCTGTCTTAAAATGCAAAGCTGATATCTGCCAGTATGTGTTAAAATTGTGTCCAAATTGTAGGGGGTCTGTCCCGGGGTCAGACCCCGGGACAGACCCCCTAAAGGATTTCTTTACCATTTTATAGAATTATACATTTAATGCAGCTTTGGGCATGAACAAGCTTCATCTCTTTCTTGATTCGCATATATAAGGAATAACAACATACGGTAACGAGTAACATCACTACTTTTAGGAGGTGCTTCTATGTTTTGGCTATACATTTTAGGACCTATTGCCGCGGTGACTTTACTAGCTGCAATCGTAAACTGGAGAACAAGGCTAAAGTACAGAAGGTATAACTACAAATACGAGCTTGAAGAGCATGTTAGTGATCAGAACAAGATCAATAATGCAGCAGCCTGGAACGCATCCCAACATAATCACCACTCTGGCGGTGGCAGCGGTGGTGGTGGCGGATTTTAAAAGACAGGATCTCTTCTCCTGTCTTTTTTCATTTTATTAGGAGGTTAAGATGACACATACAATCGGGATTTCTGGTAGTACCATCATGTCTGATGAAACAAAATTCAACGATCTGTTTCGAGCTCATGAGCAGATTACACATATTGAGATTGGAGAGTTTGAAAATGAAGATGCATTTCAAAGGTTTCTAACACTTCTAAAGAAAAGCAACAAAACCTTCGGCATCCACTCTCCCATCTATAGAAACGGAAGTAAATATGATTTGTTAGAGAAGTTTCAATATGCACCTGAACAAGCATGGACACTGTTCGAAAAGGAAATTCAGCGTCTCGTTAAGTTAGGCGCTCAGTATATCCTTGTTCATTTTCCTTATTTTCAAGGAAGTGCTTGTAATCCGGATACCTTAATTGAGCAGGGTCTGAAAAGATTGTCCGAACTGCAGCTAACATACAACTTGCCCATTGTCTGCGAACCAAAGCTTGGATTGGATCAATCACCAAAGGGAATCGAATACCTTAATGCCTTTCCTATCACATTATGGGAAAAATACGGACTAAAGCTGTGCATGGATATAGGTGATTACCTATTGGCTGCTGATGAACAAGCTCTAAGTATGATTCAGAAATGGAAAGATTACATAAAAGTTGTACATCTTCATAACATCGAGTTTATTGATGATAAATACATATGGGTCCCTATCCATCCATCACATGAAGATGACGGAAAACATTATTCCATTAATGAGATTCTTCATGTTTTATCAGGATACCGTGACCTTATTTGGGTGCTCGAACACACCCCTCACTCAAATCCTTCTCAAACATTTATTCAAGAAGGAATCAACTGGTTGGCAGATGACGTATTTAAAATTAAAAATAATCTTTCTAAAAAATACTGAATTTATTTTAGTATTTTTTTATTTTCATAACTATTAAAATCTATTACCTTGTCCGAACAAAGCAGGGTTGGAAATTTCATACAGAATGTTATACCAAAGACATATCAATTAGTTTACAATTATTACATACAGATTATTCTGTCAACTATCGTTACAAAAGAGGTGTATATATGAGCTTTTCATTTACGAGTTATCTGAAGAGGCTTCGATCGATCTTGATCGGCGTTTTGATTATCAGCTTTCTTCCTTCTATCTTTTTTGGTATCGCACCACTACAAAGCATGAAGCTTTGGGAGTACACCATCGAGAATCGAAAATATAGTCTTTTCCCAGATATTTTTGATAAGTTTTTTTACTCGATGACTATTTTCTTTACAGCACTACTCCTAGGTCTCCTAGTAGCATTATTGCTGACTTTCTTAGCAACACTGCTGCCAAGACCATTAAAACGCGCCGTCTATGGATTTTTAACACTATTAGAATCATTACCAGACCTTTTTATCGTTATCGCGCTACAAGTTTCAGCAGTATATATTTTTAAGAAGACTGGATTATTAATCGCGAACGTTTCTGGTGTCTACGACAACCGCATCTATTTTTTTCCGATTCTAACACTATCTGTCCTGCCAACGATTCAACTCTTTAAGATTACCTTTCTACTAATGAAAGAAGAACAAAACAAACCATACATAACCGTAGCACGAGCGATGGGACTCGGAAACCTCTACATCACGCTCAATCACGTGTTCCGTAATATCATGACCAGTCTCTTTCAATATTCCAAGACCATCTTTGTTTTTATGCTTTCGAACTTATTCATTTTAGAATACGTCTTTAACTTGAACGGAATCATGACCATCATGCTGAACACACAAGGTGTTTCATTTATCATAACGGTCTTGTTTATCGCGATTCCTTTCTCCTTTCTGTTCGAGGTTATGGAATCATACCGCGGAGGCATAAACGTCCAAAAGGAGGATGCAGCATGATCGTTCGATTGCTTAAACAGCCGCAGTTCTTAATAGGATTTCTATTTATTGCGAGTTTAATTTTATTAAGCTTTATTTATCCATCTCTCATGGATGTTCAAAAGGAATCTAAGTTTTTATATGACGAGAATGAGGTCATCGTTGGGGTAGCTCCATTCTCACCAAAAGATATGCCTCCATTTGGAACGGATATGAACGGAAAGCACTTGTTGTATCTTGTTCTAGAAGGCGCAAAGTATACGATCCTCATCACGTTAGTCATTGCATTTCTTAGAATTTTCTTTGCCCTTTTCTTTTCCTTGTTTCATAGAAAATCGAAGAGTACATTCTTTGACGATATCGTACAAGCTACCCTCTATATTCCAACAGCTATCTTAGCTTATATGTTCATGGTTCCGCTCTTTGTTAAAGACGCTACTGAACCGATGGGCATGATGACTCTTATTATGTTGCAATGCTTGATACTCGTTGGTATCGGGGTCCCGCCATTGGTATCAACCTTTTCTGAAGAGATCCGCTCAATCCTAGCAAAAGATTATATCGTCAGTACTTTTTCATTAGGATCGAAAAAGCCGTATGTTTATTACAAGCATGTCCTGCCTGAACTAAGCTCAAAACTTCTGCTTTTATTTGCTCAGCAAGCTATTCAAACATTAATTCTGTTAGCGCACTTAGGTGTTCTTGCCGTTTTTATCGGTGGATCTAAAACAGTAATGATGGGTGATATCTTTAACTTAACGCCCGCTACCATATCATTAAGCGGCGAATGGGCCGGAATCATCGGCCAGTCGTATCAGAAGCTCTTAACGGCTCCATGGATTATTTTAGTACCGCTATCATTTTTTGCTTTTACAATTTTCTCGATCAATCTCATGATACAAGGTATACAGAACAGCCTCGAATCCAACAAATCATAAGTGAGGTGTGAAACATGTCTAGCAGGCTTTTAGAAATTAACAATCTAAACATAGCGTTCGGCAGTGGGAAAAACGTGTTTAACGCGGTTACAGATATAAGTCTCTCCGTTAGTACTGGACAGACTGCCGCTCTTATCGGCGAATCGGGTTCTGGGAAAAGTATCACTTCCCTATCTGTCCTGAAACTTCTACCAGCTAACGGACGAGCAGAATCAGGCTCTATTCGTTTTGACGATAAAGAAATTTTGCAGATGACAGAAAAAGAGATGCAAAAAATAAGAGGCAACGAGATCTCCATGATTTTTCAAGACGCGATCGCCTCACTGAATCCAGCTATGAAGGTAGGTGTTCAGATTACAGAAGGCTTGAAATATCATAAACAGATGCCGAAATCAGAGCTCAGAACAGTTGCCCTCACGCTCCTTGAACAAGTAGGTTTCCATAATCCTGCACACATTTATGAGCAATATCCCTCTCAGCTATCAGGAGGCATGAAGCAACGTATCTTAATCGCAATGGCCATCTCCTGTAAACCTAAACTGATTATCGCGGATGAACCAACAACCGCGTTAGACGTAACGATTCAAAGGCAAGTATTGGACTTGATTGCTGATTATAAAATACGTGAAGACGCTTCTGTTTTAATGATCACACATGATTTTGGCGTTGTAGCAGAATATGCTGACTGGGTGTATGTGATGTTAGGAGGACGAATAGTAGAATCAGGAGATGTGTTTACGATCTTTAATAATCCGATCCACCCTTATACAAAAGGCTTGATCGGCTGCATCCCAAGTTTAGAGAGCGATGGCGAGCGGTTAAAGAGTGTTTACGATTATTCGTTTGAAGAAGCGGGATACAAGGGAAGAAAATTCGCACCAGAGACGTATTCTATGGAAAGCAAAGTCTATCATGCTCCGTCCTCTCTTATAGAAGTGGAACCAGGTCATTATGTTCGTCTTTTTGATGAGAGCGAGGTGACGATTGTTGGATAAACATTTAATAAGCATCCAAAACCTTTCAAAGTACTTTGTGACGAAAACAGGGACCCATAAAGCAATCGATGGAATCACACTCGATATTTTTAAAGGCGAAACGTTAGGAATCGTTGGGGAATCTGGATCTGGTAAGACGACCCTCGGACGAACGATCATGCGATTGTATGAACCAGAGCACGGAAACATTACGTTTGATGGTCTGGACATCACACATATGCCTAAAAAAAAGTTACGGCCGTACCGCAAAGAATTTCAGATGATCTTTCAAAATCCTTATGAGTCACTTAGCCCTCGTTTAACGGTCGGGGAAATTTTAGAAGAACCGCTTGTTATTCAGAAGATGTTAAGTAAAGAAGAGCGTACGAAGAAAGCTTACAATCTTTTAGAAAAAGTCGGATTGCCAAAGACTTCTTATCTAAAAAAGATCCACGAATTCTCCGGTGGACAGCGTCAGAGGATAGGAATCGCTCGCGCATTGATGCTAGATCCTAAGTTTATTATTGCAGATGAACCTGTCTCAGCGCTCGATGTATCTGTTCAAGCGCAAGTTTTGAATTTATTAAAAGATCTTCAGTCCGAACTAGACCTAACCTGTTTGTTCATCTCACATGACCTTGGCGTGGTTCATTATATGAGTGACCGTGTAGCCGTCATGTACCTGGGCCATCTGATTGAATTAGCCCCAAAAGATGAATTGTATCGAAATCCGATCCATCCTTATACGAAATCTCTTTTATCATCCATTCCGATCGCAGATCCTGAGCGTCGGAATGCATACAGAGAACCTATCATTCTGCCTGAGAAACCGCTCTATCCACCACAGTTGATTCATGTTGGTAACGAGCATTACGTATCTGCGAACATGATCAATATTAAAGAGTTTGAGATTGAGAATAATAGAAACCTTATTCGTAATTAAGCAAATGAAAGAGACTGCCCTCTAAGCAGTCTCTTTTAAAGTCAAATAATTATTTTCGCAACATCACAAACATACTCACACTCATCGCACCTATAGTAAAAATAGACGCAATGATTACCCCGATCCATGCCATGAATAGGTCGTCTCCTGGATAAGCGGGTTCAAGCGTTGCATAATACCAAAAAATCCACCCTAAGAAAAAGAGGAAAAAAGAGTTCCCAACGAACGCCATCTTCACTTTATCCTTCCTCGATCCCCTCCACACTTCAGAAAAAATTACCCACGTAAAAAGACTAAGCGGTATGCACATCATTAGCCCTGCGATGGCGCCATAAGGGAGAAAAAAGAGAATAACAAAAGCTAGTGCGAATAATGCTGTATTCGCCGCAAATAGCATTATACCTGTTTGCCAATAGTTTGTACTTAAAGAACGACTTTTCAATTTATGGGTAATGTTCCTTACTATACCGACAGAGGCAATATCCCTTTGCTTTGTTAAGAGGATTAACGTAAAAACAATTCCAGCTAACAATAAAACCGTCAAAAAAACACCCACTTTTTTACAATAAATTCATCTTATATTATCATTAAAGTGGAGAAATAGAATATAGCTATTTGGTAGGAGACGTAGAAGGAGGCGCCATCGATGTTTGAACTATTTTTATTATTTTTTGCTATTGCCGTAATTGCTCCCCTTGTTATTAAATACACGACTAAACCGAATTATCAAAAGGTGGCAGAAAAAACTGAACTTCCACCGAACTTGGGGATTCGTGAAGATTTACATTTACAAAAAAGTGTAAGAAACATGGAGAAAGCTCTCCCTCGTGAGTTCAAAGAAAAAATAAAGCGCAGATATCTTTCAGAACACCCGAAGGCAACAGAAGCCTACTTTGAGGTTGTATATTATGAGCTTCAACGCTTCTTTATCATGTGTTCACTTTTAAATAATGTTCCCATGTTCAGTAAAAAGGTGGATGACATCTGGCACGAGATGCTGATGTATACGAAGGAGTATGAAAAGTTCTCTACTGAGCTTTGTGGTGAACCCATTCATCATGCTCCGAATGATGTTGTAGAACCCGATCCACATGGAAGAGCTTGGTTTGATTTTTTGTACGCAAAACTTTTTACGTTTACTGATTTTACACATATCGCTTGGGGTAGTTTCTTTCAAAATCCTCTTCACTACGGATTTTTACAGGAGCTAAACGCACTATCTATTGAAGAGTTAAGTAAAAAATACTTTAGAGAAACAGCAAACAAAGAAACCGTTACTGCTCTGCTCATAAAAATTAAAGGAGATATAAAGCGTGTATCCCATGATAAAAATCCTTATAAAGGATTAAAGGTTTCACCTCATTCCATAGATAGTGCACCGATCTTAGCTGGTGCGATGCTTTATTATTCCTATAATCATTATGAAGACTATGATATGCACATGGCAAAATTAAGTCCCGCTTCTAACTATTACTCAGGCAACACAACCGCCTGTGGAAGTGGGTGTGGCAACCATCGTGACGACAATGGCGGACATGACAGCAGCAGCGATAGCGGGAGCAGCTGTGGAAGCAGTTGCGGTAGTGGATGCGGAAGTAGTTAAAGCCTAGCATTACACTCTAAATAAAAGCAAAAGCCCTGCAAGTGACTCAACATCACTTAGCAGGGCTTTCTTCTTAATTCTCTTCTACTTCTTTACGATTCTTTTTAAAGATTTTGGAGAGCACTTCATACACGATCGGCACGATGATAAGTGTCAATAGTGTAGAACTTGCTAAGCCGCCGATTACGGTAACACCAAGACCTTTAGAGATCAGCCCGCCACCACCTGAGCCGACTGCCAACGGAATC
Organism: Fictibacillus sp. 18YEL24; assembly: GCF_015903855.1. Taxonomy (GTDB): domain Bacteria; phylum Bacillota; class Bacilli; order Bacillales; family Fictibacillaceae; genus Fictibacillus; species Fictibacillus phosphorivorans_C. The sequence goes on along the minus strand of NZ_JACZDT010000006.1, from coordinate 39,510 downwards.
AATGCTCCAATTGTAGCGATAGCTGTCATCAGGATCGGACGAAGACGTGTTGCTCCTGCTTCTAGGATCGCATCACGCATACTCATTCCTTCGCGTTCCATGTGAATGATTCGGTCTACGAGTACGATGGCATTCGTTACAACGATACCGATCAACATCAACAGCCCCATCATTACGGATACAGAGATGGTCTCATCTGCGATCAATAGACCGACAAATGAACCAATCACAGCAAATGGAAGTGAGAACAGGATCGCAAACGGTGCGACACCTTCACGGAAGGTTACGACAAGTATGAAATACACGATCGCGATTGCCGCAAGCATTGCCGCTCCAAGCTGTGTAAAGGTTTCGTTCATATCAGCCTGAACACCTGCAACTCCAACGGTAACTCCTTTTGGCATATCCAGTTTATCGATGTCTTTTTGGACTTCCGAAGTTGCTTTGGACATATCATCGCCAATTGCCTTACCAGACACGGTGGCATAATACTCCCCTTTACTTCGGGCAAGGGTATTAAGTGTTGTTCCTTTTTCAACCGTAACGAGCTCAGATAACGGCATTGTCGTGCCTAGAGCTGTTGGTACCTGTCTTGCTAAAATATCATCTACGGACTTAGGTTGTTTCGTTTGCTCCTGCTGAACGATAACGTCTAGTGTATCTCCGTCTTTTTCGATCGTCGTTAAGACATCATCCGCTTTCATGGGATTGAGCATCATCACGATCTGACCTGTTGTTAGTCCATATTTTAGAATCTCATTCTGATCGACGTTAAACGTATGCTCGACGAACGCATCCTTCGCGCTCGAAGTAACATCCTCTAACTGATCGTTCTTCTTCATGGCTTCTTCTGCCATCTTCACCGCTTTATTGAGTTTATTCAGATCTTCACTGTAGAACGTATAGCTGACTTCGTTTTCCGCTCCTGTTGAGGCAGCGAAGTTCTGACTCTTCCATTCGCCTGATTGACCAAGGTCAGCGACATAGTCTTCTATTTCATCTCGCACTTCTGGGAAGTTCTCCATTTCTGGATCAAAGATGAGGTACATGAGTGCCCCGCCTTCTCCTCCACCGGCCATAGCCATCATGGGATCTGCGTTATCTGAAACAGAGATTTGAACGATATCGATATAATCACGTTTTAGCATCTTTTCTTCTAATGCTTCTACGTTTTTCAATGTTTCTTCTTTAAGCTCCCCGGCTTTTGGTGTGTATGTTAAATACATAACTTTGTCTTCTTCACTGCCCATGAAGCTGAAACCGATAATAGGAGTTAAAGCTAAACTACCTGCAAGTAAAAGGACTGCCAAGATAGAAGTGATAATTTTATGATTAAGAGATTTATTAAGAATCCCTTTATACCATTTTGCTAATTTACCAGTTTCTTTATGGCTGCTTTCTGTCTTTTCGCTATACAGCTTCTTTTTAAACAAAAAGTGTGATAATGCTGGAACGATTGTTATGGCAACAATGAGAGATGCCCCAAGCGCAAATGTCATCGTTAACGCGAAAGGCGCGAACAGTTCGCCTACCATACCACCCACAAAGATAAGCGGAGCGAACACCGCAACCGTTACGAGTGTGGAAGAAAGGATCGGCTTGAACATCTCAATCGTTGCTTCTCTTATTAACGCACGTCCGTTTAATTTTTCTTCTTTCAAATGCAGACGTCGATAAATATTTTCTACGACAACGATAGAGTCATCGATTACACGACCGATCGCAACCGTAATTGCCCCTAGTGTCATGATGTTCAACGTGATATCCATCCAGTTAAGCACCAATAACGCCATGAAGATTGAAACTGGGATAGAGATGATTGAAATGATCGTCGATTTAAAATCACGAAGGAATAACAGAATGATCAGTACGGCAATCAATCCGCCAAACAATGCTTTTTCAATCATGGTTGCTACTGAATCTTCAATCGGTTTTCCTTGGTCGAGTGACACATCAATAACAAGACCATCTACTTTTGATTTTTCTTCTTTAATCAGTTCTTTTACACCATTCACGACATCAACGGTGTTGGCTTGCTGCTCTTTCACGATTTGAATGGCGATCGCTTCATCTCCGTTTGTTCGAGAAACGGATTCCACTTTACCTACCGTTTTAATATCCGCGATCTCACTAAGCTTTACAAACGGCGTTGGGTTTGTCGCAGATGGTGTTACCGGAATCATCATGTTCTTCAGTTCATCCGAAGTCATGAACTTTCCATCAACGGCAACTGCTTCTTCACCTTTTTCAAACTCATACAGTCCTAATGAAACGGCCATGTTGCTTGCTTGAATCATTTCTTTCACTTTATCTTCTGTTAGATCATACTGTTTCAGCTTATCTTTTTTATATGTAAGATCTACTTCTTCGATATGCTGACCCGTAATCTTAGCGGATGCCACACCATCAATTTTCTCGATCTTAGGAAGTATAATCTCTTCTACCGTTGATGTTAATTCAACGATATCCTCTTTCGTGCTACTTACACTTAGTGCAGCAACTGGCATCATGTTCATGCTGATAGCTGTCACAGTCGGCTCCTCAGCCGTTTCTGGCAATTCAACTGCATCCAGTGCAGATTGAAGCTCACGCTTTGCCTCGTCCATGTCTATTCCGTATTCGTACTCCACTTGGAGATTAGACATGTTTGAATAAGAATTCGAATAAACGGCTTTAACGTCTTCAAGCCCTTCTACCGCTTTCTCGATCGGCATCGAAATATCTTCCATTACTTTCTCTGGAGTAGCTCCAGGATAAACGTCCATCACCATCAAGTATGGAATTGAAACATCAGGAATCGTTTCCATATTCATGCGTGTTCCTGAATAAATACCTGAGACTGTTATAATAATGGTAAGCAGCCATACAGCTAATTTATTCATTAAGACAAAATTAACTAAACCTTTCATTCATCCACCAACCCCTAATTGACTTATCCAACTCAATTACTTATACTAATGACTGATTGGTCATTTGTCAATGAATTACTTAGGAGCGATACAATGAGTAAGAAACAATTAATCATGGAAAGTGCCTTAGAACTTTTTGCACAGCAAGGGTTTGACGCCACATCTGTACAACAGATCACAGAACATGCCGGCATCTCAAAAGGTGCATTCTATTTATCTTTTAAATCAAAAGACGAACTGATCAACGGTCTGATTGACCACTTTATGCTGAGTCTCATCTCAGATATTGACCAAGTAGTCAAAAATCACGAAACAGATGCTAATCTTTTATACGAATTCTACCAAGCTGCGTTTCATTCATTTCAAAAGCATTCTGATTTCGCCAAGATCTTTATTAAAGAACAATCCAAAACCTTGAACGAAGAGCTTATCTCAAAGATCCATCAATACGATAAACTCATCGATAACATCATTCTAGGTATGTTAGACCGCATATATGGGGAAGAAATCTCACAGACTCGTTATGATTTAATTTATTGTGTGAAGGGCTTTATTCATACGTATTCACACCTGATCCTGTTCTTCGACGTTCCACTGGATCTTCATACATTGAGTCGCTCACTTGCAGAGAAAACAGCACTGCTCGCCAAGCATTCAGAAACAACATTTATCACAGAAGAGCTTTACCATACGATAAATGAGCCTTTTCATGTTCATGTAACAAAAGAACAACTGGTAGAAATGGTAGAACAAAAGATAGAGGAAGTGGATGATTCAACGCTAGAAGAATCATTAACCCTTCTGAAACAGCAGATGATTGAACCAAGTCTCAGTCCTGCAATTGTAAAAGGATTGATCTTAAACCTGAATAATTCTCCAGCATGTAAGCAGATTGCTTTTTTGATTCAGGGTTGTTTGGGAGTATAGTTTTGAAAGTGTTGATCTCCGCTCCGGGATGCTCGCTTTCCGGGGGGTGTGCGGTGAGCCTCTTAGCGCTCTGCGCTATTAAGAGTCTCACCTGTCCCACTGATCCCCCAGGAGTCTCGCACCCTCCTCTACAATCAACATGTCAAAGATGAAAATGAAATACAGTAATTCCAAAGTAGATTTGTTTTAGAACTGCACTGCATTACGATACCCCAACGTCTGAACTACGCACTCCAAAAAACAAGAAAAGGGTAAAGCAACCACATTTAAACTTGGTCGCCTTACCCTTTAATTACAATTCTTATCTCTTTTTAAGTTCTTCCACAATCAGCTTGTTCACAAGTGGAGGGTTTGCTTTCCCTTTTGTTTCTTTCATCACTTGCCCAACAAGGAATCCGACTGCTTTTTCTTTTCCGTCTTTATAATCCCCAACGGATTGCTCGTTCGCATCAAGGATCTTCACGACGATTTCGCGGATTGCTCCTTCGTCTGAGATCTGCACGAGACCTTTTTCTTTTACGATTTTCTCTGCGTCGCCACCGTTCTCGATCAACTCTTTGAAGACCGTCTTCGCGATCTTGTTAGAGATCGTTCCGTCAGCGATCAGCTTAATCATACCAGCAAGACCTTCAGCTGTTAGAGCCGTTTGGTCTAGCTCTTTATTTTCGTTGTTTAAGTACGCACTCACTTCACCCATGATCCAGTTGGAAGCTTGCTTCGCATCTGCACCAGCTGTAATTGTTGCTTCAAAGAAATCAGCCATCTCTTTTGTCATCGTTAACACTTTCGCATCATATTCAGGTAACCCGAAGTCACCTACATAACGCTTTTGACGAGCATCCGGTAGCTCCGGAATGTCTGATTTCACACGATCCATCCACTCTTCATCAATAAAAATGGATACGAGGTCAGGCTCTGGGAAGTAACGATAGTCGTCAGATCCTTCTTTTACACGCATCAGGATTGTCGTTTTCGTCGCTTCGTCATATCGCCGAGTCTCTTGAAGAATCTCTCCTCCAGCTGAAACCACTTCACGTTGACGCTTCTCTTCATGCTCTAACCCTTTTTGTACGAAAGCAAACGAGTTTAAGTTCTTAAGCTCTGCTTTTGTTCCAAACTTCTCTTGACCTACCGGACGAATTGAGATGTTAGCGTCACAGCGCAATGAACCTTCTTCCATCTTACAGTCAGATACACCTGTATATTGAATGATCGCTTTAAGCTTTTCTAAATATGCATAAGCTTCTTCTGGCGTACGAATATCTGGCTCGGATACGATTTCAACAAGAGGCGTTCCTTGACGGTTTAAATCGACAAGTGATCCGTCTGCCGTATGCGTCAGCTTACCTGCATCCTCTTCCATATGGATACGCGTGATGCCGATTTTCTTTTTGTTTCCGCCCACTTCTATCTCGATCCAGCCGTGTTCACCGATCGGCTTATCAAATTGTGACACCTGATAGGCTTTCGGGTTGTCTGGATAAAAGTAGTTCTTGCGGTCAAATTTTGTTTCTCTATTAATTTCGCAGTTAAGCGCAAGTGCTGCACGCATCGCAAAATCTACAGCTTGATGGTTCACAACAGGTAACACGCCAGGATGTCCTAAGCAGATCGGACACACATTCGTGTTTGGCGGTGCACCAAAGTTTGTAGAACAGCCGCAGAAAATCTTAGTGTTCGTTTTTAATTCAACGTGTACTTCTAATCCAATTATCGTTTCAAATTCGCTCATTTTCTGCACCCCCTACAGCTTCGGCTTTTCTGTGTGATGATCTGTTGCTTGTTCAAACGCATGTGCTACGCGATAAATCGTGCTCTCATCAAAATGCTTACCGATGATCTGAAGTCCGATCGGCAGTCCATCTGAGAATCCACAAGGTACAGAGATCGCAGGCACACCAGCTAAGTTAACCGGAATCGTTAAGATATCGTTCATGTACATCGTTAATGGATCTTTCGTCATAGATCCACATTTAAACGATGCAGATGGCGTTGTCGGTCCGATGATTACATCGTATTTTTCAAAAATGTTCGTAAAGTCTTCTTTAATCAGCGTACGAACTTTTTGTGCTTTTTTATAATAAGCATCGTAGTATCCAGAGCTTAACGCGAACGTTCCAAGCATGATGCGGCGTTTTACTTCCTCACCAAACCCTTCGCTTCTAGACTGCTTGTACATCTCGATCAAGTTCTCGCTGTTATCTGAACGCAGTCCGTAACGAACGCCATCAAAGCGTGAAAGGTTAGCAGAAGCTTCAGATGATGACAGCAAGTAGTACGTTGCAAGCGCATAGCGAGAATGCGGCAGAGACACTTCCTCCCATGTTGCTCCAAGTCCTTCAAGTATTTTTAGAGCTTCCATCACGCGCTCTTTTACGCCAGGTTCTACACCTTCACCAAGGTATTCTTTTGGAACCGCAATCTTAAGTCCTTTTACATCACCAGTAAAAGAAGCCAAGTAATCTGGGATGTCCACTTTTGCAGAAGTAGAATCCATCGGGTCGTTTCCTGCAATGGCTTGCAGCAGGTATGCATTGTCTTCAACGTTACGCGTTACAGGACCGATTTGATCCAGTGATGACGCGAACGCGACTAAGCCGTAACGAGAAACCAGTCCGTACGTCGGCTTTAATCCAACAACACCACAGAACGCAGCAGGTTGACGAATCGAGCCACCTGTATCAGAGCCTAGTGAGAAAAGAACTTCTCCCGCTGATACGGATGCCGCAGATGCACCGGAAGAACCTCCTGGTACACAAGAAAGGTCCCATGGGTTGTGTGTTGGGTGGAATCCGGAGTTCTCGTTTGATGAGCCCATCGCAAATTCATCCATGTTCAATTTCCCGATCGTGATCGTGTCCGCTTGATTCAAGCGTTCCACAACGGTCGCATCATAGATCGGTTCAAAGTTTTCTAAAATGCGAGACGCACAAGTTGTACGAATCCCTTTAGTTACGATGTTATCCTTTATTCCGATCGGCATACCAAAGAGCAGTCCTCTGTCAGCACCGGAAACGAGCTTTTCATCTAATTGTTTAGCCTTAATGCGGCTGTATTCTTCATTTAGGGTTAAAAACGCCTTTACTTTACCATCTACTTGATGAATGCGGTCAAACGTCGCATCCACAATGTCAGTTACACTCAATTCTTTTGTATGTAATAACTGATGAAGTTCTGAGATCTTTTTATCTAAAATCGACATACGTGGTCTTTCCTCCTACTCCAAAATGTTCGGAACTTTAAACTGGCCATCTCTTTCTGAAGGCGCATTTTTCATCGCCTCATCAACTGATACAGAATTTCTCACTTCGTCTTTGCGAAGGATATTCTTCAGTTCCAGAACGTGTGTAGTCGGCTCCACGTTATCTGTATCGAGTTCGTTCAGTTCTTCAGCAAACCCGATGATCTTATCTAATTGTTCAGTCAGCAATTCGGCTTCTTCCTCCGTAACCGCTAACCTGGCTAAATGCGCCACGTGCTTCACTTGATCTTTCGAAATTCGAGACAAGCATGCCACCTCCAAGACTTTCTATACGAAAAGTATTATTCTGATGATAACAAAAAGCTTGCTGTATAAGCAACTTGAGGACGGAACATTCACGAAATTGAGTTATTTTTGTGGGGTTTCCGCGGGATTGTGGCTTTGTTTGCGGGAGGTGAGCCCGTTTTACGGTACGTGTTTTTATATTTATTACGCGTTCACCGGTAATTGGGTTGTTTTCACCTGTAATAACTGTGCTTCCACCGGTATATGAGCTGTGAGCACCGCTGTGAAGCGTGTGACCACCTGAAGTTGGACCGCTATCACCTGAAGCCCTCACTTACACCACATAAATAGCCCTCAAAATAGAAAAAAGAATCTACTTTTACATAGATTCTTCCGTCATTGATACTAAATGCTTTAGATTCCCCACTCATGAAGCTCTAAACGGCGCACGCCTTCTTTTACATAAGGATCTTCTTCTGCTAATTGTTTCGCTTCATCTAATGATTCAGCTTTATAAACGACCATACCACCTGCTCCGTTTAAGAATGGTCCTTTCAGATGAACTTTATCTTGTGCCACAAGCTCTGCTAGGTAATCTAGGTGAGCCTGACGGAACTCTTGATTGAGCTCTGGTTTTTCCATATGTAAAATTGCTGCGAAATATGCCATGTTTGTTACCTCCCTCATCGTTACTCTCATCTTACTATAGTCAGCTCCAAGCACAAAAGAAAAACATCCGGTGAGGAAAACCAGATGTCTTAATCTTTTCCGTAGCTCGAGTCTTTCGTTGGATGGCGAAGCATACCCTCTTTCGGCGGTGCTTTCTTTTCGATCAGGTCGCGGTTTATATTTGTGTTCCATCCGATATCGTTCGTCGGATGCACCCACTCTTCTCCTGCCATCACTTCTGGATCTGTATCTGTGCTCCAGTTGTTCAGTGGCGAATTCTTTGAATCGTAAAAACTATCTCCGATCACGACACCATGCTCGTTTACAAACGGCGCTTCCATCTTCATTCCTGTACCTTTAAAATCAGGAGAACTGATCTGGTGAGGCAGCGTTTCATCCAGATCGACTTCAGGAACACTCTTCTGTTGCTTTTTATCTTTTGACATCTTCACACCTGCTTCCATATCGTTATACGATTAACTTCTCCTGAAGCCGCGTGTACAATCCATTTTTTTGTTTGCAAGATTGTGTGAAGACTTATAAACCTTTTTGAGGACTTATAAAAAAATTTGAAGACTTATAAAATTTTTTCAAGACTTATAAATTCTGATGAAGACTTATAAATGAAAATTACCACAGAAAAAAACCCTTTCTCAGGCGAGAAAGGGCACAGTTTTTAATAATTAAAGTGTTTCTGAAGTTGTTTTTGCTTGCATGTGAAGTGTTAGGTAGTCTGGGCCACCCGCTTTTGAGTCAGTACCAGACATGTTGAATCCGCCAAACGGCTGGTATCCAACGATTGCGCCAGTACATCCACGGTTGATGTAGAAGTTACCTACGTGGAACTCTTCACGTGCACGCTCGATATGCTCACGATTGTTAGAAAGAAGTGCACCTGTTAGACCGTACTCAGTGTTGTTTGCAATTTCCATCATGTGATCGAAGTCACGTGCTTTACATACAGCTACAACTGGTCCGAAGATTTCTTCTTGCATCAAGCGAGCTTTTTCATCTACATCAGCAAAGATTGTAGGCTGGATGAAGTATCCTTTAGAGTCGTCGCCTTCTCCACCAGTCATCAGACGGCCTTCTTCTTTTCCGATTTCGATGTATTTCATGATTTTGTTGAAAGAAGCTTGGTCGATTACTGGCCCCATGTATGTGCCAACTTCTTCTGGATTACCCATCGTTAAAGTTTTAGTAAGAGCTACTGCTTTTTCTAAAACTTCGTCGTAAACGTCTTGGTGGATAACCGCACGAGATCCAGCAGAACATTTTTGTCCAGAGAATCCGAACGCAGAGTAAACGATTGAGCTAGCTGCTAATTCAAGATCTGCATCACGGTCAACAACAACTGTGTCTTTTCCGCCCATTTCAGCGATTACACGCTTTAGCCAGATTTGGCCAGGGTGTACTTTTGCTGCGCGCTCATAAATACGGCAACCAACCTCACGCGAACCTGTGAATGATACGAAGCGAGTTTTCGGGTGATCTACTAGGTAGTCACCGATCTCTGCACCGCTACCAGGAACGAAGTTAAGAACGCCTGCAGGAAGTCCTGCTTCTTCCATCACTTGAACGAACATAGCTGCGATAACTGGCGTAGTGTTCGCTGGTTTCAACAATACTGTGTTACCTGTAACGAACGCCGCTGCTGCAGTACCTGCCATGATCGCAAACGGGAAGTTGAATGGAGAGATAACGATACCTACTCCAAGTGGAATATAGCTAAATTTATTAATTTCGCCTTCACGGCTTACAACTGGTTGTCCAGCTTTAAGCTTGATCGCTTGGCGTGCATAGTATTCTAAAAAGTCGATTGCTTCAGCTGTATCAGCGTCAGCTTCTTTCCATGGCTTACCTGCTTCTTTTGTAAGCATAGCGGAGAATTCATATTTACGGCGGCGGATGATCGCTGCTGCACGGAACAAGATGTTCGCGCGGTGTTCAGGATCCCACTTTTTCCAAGATTCAAATGCAGTTAATGCAGCTTGCATCGCTTGTTCAGCGTGATCTTGAGTCGCTTTGGAAACAGATCCAATCACTTCTTCTTTGTTAGCTGGATTTATAGAAACAATTTTTTCGTCTGTCGTGATCTTTTCACTGCCGATAACAAGCGGAAACTCTGTACCAAGCTTTGAGTTAATTACCTTTAACCCTGCTTCGTAAGCTTCCTTGTTTGCAGGAACTGAAAAATCCATAAATGGTTCATGACGGTATTCACGTGTCATAATAAATTCCCCTCCTATTAAAGCGTTTTCATTATTCGGTTTCCCACGTTCATTCTACATGAACATAACGGTTTGTTCAAACAAACTGATAATAGTCAGAATTCTTTATTTTCAAGGGATATCGTGCATTTTTGTATCTTTTTTCTTTGTAGTGAATGAATAGTAAAGTTTTACGTGATTTTTTTAGAAGATTTAAGAGTGAAACGAATAAATATGAGTTTTAGCCGCTGTTAAGTATATTTTTCCAAGAGAGTCTTTGAAAGTGGTTCACTTTTGTTCAATATAGTTCCGTTTTGTATTGCACAGAGCTGTCTTCAGGTGGTCCCGGTGCAATTTCAGGTGGTCACATGCGTGTTAGCAGTGCTCACAACCACTTTTCAGGTGAAAACGAAGTATTTTAAGGTGGAAACAGCCAACTTAGCGGTGAACGTGTAACAAACATAAAAACACGTACCGTAAAATCGCCAACCGTAGTGCGGACTGCATCCCCAGGCACTTCTCAACTTGCACAATAAAAACCCACTAACCATAACGGTAGTGGGCTTTCAAAACATCCTTATTTACGATAAATATGCACGAACGGTTCTTCCTGTGTTGTTTCATCTTTCACGATGAGCGCCTCTGGCTGATCAACGGCTGAACCGATGTATACTTCTATCGGTACGTTCGGCAACTCTCCTAGTGCGGATGTTGCTACGAACTGGGTAAAGGAGATGATTTCTGCTTTACCGCGGAACTGCACCGGAATCTCAATCGTTAACCGCTCAAGGTTACCGTCTTTATAGTACCCTTTCCCGATCACGCCGATATAGTTAGGGAAATATTCCTGTACCTTTGATTTAAAAGTCGTGAACTTTTCGTAGTCACTTCTCTTCTTTTTTGATGCTGCGTCAGATGGGAACAGCACATAATCTTCATCTACGTCTTCCCATGAACTTACTGAGTTGCTTCCTTTTTTCACAACGCCTGAAGCGAAGAAGTTTCCTGGTGTTACAGAATCACGTTCTTCTTCTTGATAAAGAGCAAATACGATCGGCACATCTTTAAGCTTTGAATCTGTGCGCAAACGGCTTGCCACTTGTCCAGCTATTTTCTGTGCTTCTTGTTTCACTTTTTCACGCTCAAGCTTAACTTCACCAGGGTAGATCAAGCCTTGTTGGTTAACGTCATAATAGTACGTGGAGTTAAAGGATAACCCGACTACCACACCGCCAAGCTTTACTTTCCCATCACCGCTTTGAACAAGATAGTTATGTTCTAATACATAAGAAAGATACTTAGGGTTGTTCTTGTTTGCTTCTAGCATCTTATTTTTGTATTCGGGATCACCTTCGTCTACTTTTGCACCAAGCTTAGGGTTCAATCCTGTTTGATCAAGCTTGCTCTTGCTTTTTCCTGGTTCTTCATCTGCTCTTTTCAGCCAGTTCGTAACCGTTGGCTCATTTAAGATCTGTCCTTCTTGGAAAAAGTACTTGTCGGTACTGAATGTGTCTTGAGCGATGCGCATTAAGCCCATCTCGAACTCGTTAATATCAAGCCGGTTATCAACGCCATAACGGATTACACCACGGGCACCACCTGGTTCGAACGGAAAAATACTTCGGTAGTACTTTTCACCAGTGTTAATCTCCCCTGTTATAATCGCTTTCTCATCTTTTTTGCCCTTTTCTTGCACGATCTTTTCTTCTTTTTCCAGCTCGTCGCCACCCCAGCAGCCGGTCAAAAGCAGTAAAGTACTTAAGAAAAGGAGCCCAACCCGTTTCATCATCACGGACACTCCTCTAGTATTGTTGGTTAGCTCTCGCCAATCTTATTTGTTAAGCTCGTCCACCAATTTCTGCTCATCCCAAACCTCAATACCAAGGGTCTTCGCTTTATCAAGCTTAGATCCGGCATCTTCTCCTGCGATCAGCATATCTGTATTCTTACTCACGCTTCCAGTCACTTTCGCTCCTAAGCGCTCCAATTTTTCTTTTGCATCATTACGAGTTAGAATGGATAGTTTTCCTGTTAACACTACCGTTTTTCCTGCAAACGGCGTATCCAGATCTTCAACTTTTACAAGCTTCGGACCTTTGTATTCCATGTTCATGCCAAGAGTCTTCAGCTCAGCGACAAGCTCGTGCACTTCTGGCTTTGAAAAATAAAGAAGAATCGAGTCTGCCATCTTTTCACCAATCTCTTCAACAGCTAATAACTCGTCTTTAGAAGCACTCATCAAACCATCCATCGATTCAAAACGCTGTGCGATCGTTTTTGCCGCTTTCGCTCCGACATGGCGAATGCCAAGCCCAAACAGAAGACGCTCTAAAGAATTTTCTTTCGACTTTTCGATCGCTGCAAGCAAATTATCTACCGACTTCTCACCCATACGCTCTAATTCTAACAGTTTCTCACGCTCTAGCTTAAACAAATCGGCAAAGTTTTGAATTAATTTTTCTTTAAATAACTGTGCGACTACTTTTTCACCAAGTCCATCAATGTTCATGGCGTTTCGAGATACAAAGTGGATGAACCCTTCTCGAATCTGTGCCGGGCATTGCGGATTCAAACAGCGCAGTGCTACTTCTCCTTCTAAACGCTCTAGCTTGCTGTCGCACTCTGGGCATTCGGTCGGCATATTAAAATCGATCTCATCACCAGTTCGGCGCTCCGTAATCACATTCACGACTTCTGGAATGATGTCACCGGCTTTTTTTACCACAACATAATCGCCGAGCTTGATGTCTTTTTCGCGGATCAAGTCTTCATTATGTAACGAAGCACGCTTTACCGTCGTTCCCGCGACTAAAACAGGCTGCAGCAGCGCAGTGGGAGTGACAACACCCGTACGTCCTACGTTCAACTCGATGCCTTCTAGTTTTGTTACTACTTCTTCAGCAGGGAACTTGTACGCAATCGCCCAACGCGGGTTCTTCGCAGTAAATCCTAGTTCCTCTTGCTGATACAGAGAGTTCACCTTGATTACGATCCCATCGATCTCATATGGAAGGTCTGGTCGCTTCTCCTGCCAGCTGTTCACATATTCAATCACTTCTTCGATGTTCGCGCACTTCTTCCACTCTGGATTCGTTTTAAAACCTAAGTGGTTTAAGTACGTTAAGCTTTCGTCATGCGAATCGACCGAATGACCTTCAAGCTTTCCTACACCATAAAGAAATATATCAAGGTTACGGCTCGCCGCGATCTTTGGATCGAGCTGACGTAAAGAACCCGCTGCTGCATTCCGTGGATTTGCAAACAGCTCTTGTCCTTCTTCTTCTCGATGTGCGTTCAGCTTTTGGAAAGATTTTTTCGGCATGAACGCCTCGCCTCGTACTTCGAGCATCACATCTTCTTTTAACTTAAATGGAATAGAACGTATCGTTTTTAAATTATTCGTTATATCCTCACCAATTGTGCCGTCTCCGCGTGTAGCTCCACGAACGAAACGACCATCTTGATACGTGAGGGATACGGCTAGACCGTCAATCTTGAGTTCGGCAACATATGATACGTTCGAACCTACCCCATCTCTCACACGGCGGTCAAAATCTCGCAGATCTTGATCATTGAAGGCATTGCCGAGACTTAGCATCGGTACGGTATGTTCCACTTTTTCAAAAAAGTCCAAAACAGCACCGCCTACACGTGAGGTAGGCGAGTGCTCGTCATGAAGTTCTGGATGATTGTTTTCAAGTTCGATCAGCTCTTTCATAAGCTGATCATATTCAGCATCAGGTACAGACGGCTTGTCTAGTACGTGATATTCATAATTATATTTTTCTAGCATTTCCCGGAGTTCCAGGATGCGTTCCTTGGCTTGTTCTTCGTTCAACCCGTTCCACTCCTTCTTTTCTTACGCTTTTTCAATCGGGGCAAATTTAGCAAGCAGTCTTTTCACACCTACAGGCTGCGGAAACGCGATGTCGAGTTCCATTGAATCTCCTGAACCACGCATGCTTACAACGGTTCCTGTTTCCCATTTACGGTGTTTGACTTTGTCGCCTACTCTCCATTCCAGTTTCTCCCCACCAGAAGATTGATAGACAGGTGTAACCATTTTCTTTTTCGGTGCCATGAACGATGGCGTAGCTCCTCCACCCGAGCGAGCACTCGCTCCCCACGGCACAGAAGGCTTTTCTTTTACTTCTGTTTCGATAAGATCTTCTGGAATCTCAGCGATAAAACGAGATTCCGGATTTGTCGTCGTACGTCCATAAAGGGTACGCATTCTAGCATTTGTTAAGAATAATTCTTCTTCTGCACGTGTGATCCCAACATATGCAAGACGACGTTCTTCTTCCATCTCATTCTCTTCAAAAAGAGCACGGCTATGCGGGAATACCCCTTCTTCTAGACCCATCAAGAAGACCATCGGAAACTCCAGACCTTTTGCAGAGTGAAGGGTCATCAGTACGACAGATTCTTTCGGCTTATCATCTGCTGCATCTTCGTCGAGCTTATCAATATCTGCAACAAGTGCAAGATCAGTTAAGAACGCGATCAATGATTTATCATCTTGTTTCTTTTCAAAGTCTTGCGTAACAGAAATAAACTCGTCGATATTCTCTAAACGGCTTTGTGCTTCGATCGTTTTCTCAGCTTTTAGCGCATCACGATAGCCCGTCTTGCTAAGCACTTCTTCTGTTAGTTCAGTCACAGAAAGAAATTCCTGCTGACGCGTCCAGTTCGTAACAAACTCGGAGAACTCTCTTAAAGCGTTCGTTGCACGCGCGCTAAGACCGATCTGTTCCACTTCTTGAAGCGCTTGATACATGGAAAGATCATTGTTTGCCGCATACTGTGCCACTTTATCCATAGAAGACGCACCAATTCCGCGTTTCGGTACATTTACGATACGCTGAAGCGAGATATCATCATCCGGATTCGAAATAAGACGAAGATACGCTAAAATGTCCTTGATCTCTTTTCTGTCATAGAACTTTGTGCCGCCGACGATATTGTACGGAATGTTTGATTTGATCAAAACTTCCTCAATAACACGTGATTGAGCATTCGTACGATACAGGATCGCGATGTCATTATACGAACGTTTACCTGATGATACAGCTTCACGAATCTTACCTGTTACGTAATAGCTCTCACCTTGCTCATCATCGCCTTGGTAGTACGTGATGCTTGCGCCATCCGTATTATCTGTCCAAAGATTCTTTGGCTTACGGTTCATGTTGTTTTCAATCACTTTATTAGCTGCTTGAAGAATCTTTTTCGTAGAACGATAGTTTTGCTCTAATAGGATAACTTCAGCATCGTTATAGTCTTTTTCAAACGATAGAATGTTCGCGATGTCCGCGCCACGCCAGCCATAGATCGACTGATCCGAGTCCCCTACAACACAAAGGTTACGGAAACGATCCGCCAGCATCTTCACGAGCATATATTGCGCTCTGTTTGTATCTTGATACTCATCAACATGAATATATTGAAACTTGCGTTGATAGAACTCGAGCACTTCAGGTACTTTTGCGAAAAGCTGGATCGTCGTCATGATCAGATCATCAAAATCTAACGCCTGGTTCTTACGCAGTCGCTTTTCATAGCCTTCATAAACTTCCTGAACAACACCTTCAAAGTGCCCGTTCGCCACCTTCGCAAAATCGGCTGCTGTTTTTAGTTCGTTCTTCAAAGACGAGATCGCGCTTAAAATTCCACGAGGTTCGTATTTTTTCGGATCATAGTTCAAATCTTTCAATACCGCTTTTACAACAGACAATTGATCTGTCGCATCTAAGATCGTAAAGTTACGGTTAATTCCGATTCGATCGATATCACGACGCAAAATGCGTACGCACATGGAGTGGAACGTAGAGATCCAGATCTCTTCTGCTACAGGTCCTGTAATCTTTGCGACCCTTTCCTTCATCTCTCGTGCTGCTTTATTTGTAAACGTGATCGCAAGGATGTTCCATGGTGCCACTTCTTTTTCCATCATTAAATAAGCGATACGGTGAGTTAATACTCTCGTCTTACCGCTTCCCGCACCAGCCATCAATAACAACGGCCCATCTGTATGTTTTACTGCCGCTTTCTGCTCAGGATTTAGTCCTGATAATAGCTTTTCAATCATTTGATGCATACTCATTCTTCATTCACCGCCCGAACATATATTCTTGTTTTTATTCTCACTTATTCTTGAGATTTTATCAACTTTTACTCTTAACCGCTTCAACCGTTTCAATCGCCGCGTTTACATCGTCGTAAATAACGTTTCCGACAACAACTGTATCCGCAAACTCTGCCATCTCTTTTGCTTGTTCAGCCGAATGAATGCCGCCTCCATAATAGAGGATCGTGTTTTCAAGTACGCCCTTAACTTGGCGAACGATATCGACATCACCGTATGTGCCGCTGTATTCCAAATAAAAGATCGGAAGCTTAAACATTTTTTCGGCCAAGCGGGCATATGCTACAACATCATCTCCCGAGAGATCACTGTCGGCACTCGAACGTTTTGCAGCCGCACAATCTGGATTTAAGATGCAATACCCTTCTGTAAGAATCTCGTCCCAGTTCATGATGTCGCCAAATTCTTTTAATGCTTCTGTATGAAGCCCTGTAATGAAATTAGCATCCTTCGCATTTAAAACGGTAGGAATATAGTAAAAATCGAACCCTGGTGTAAGTGATTCGATATTAGATACTTCAAGCACACAAGGAACCGCATATCTGCGTATTCGTGACATAAGGTCTAACGTATTATCAAGCGTTACGCCACTAGATCCCCCAACGATAACAGCGTCCGTTCCGCTCTCACAGATCTTTTCCAGGTTACTGTCACTGATCTCTTTATCAGGGTCTAGCTTAAACACATGCTTCCATTTTCGATAATCAAACATTGTGTTCTTCCTTTCATGTTTAGAAACACCCGTGCCTGCTATTTTAACAAGCCAGTTCTGTACTTCTGCATTATAACAAAAATAAGGTTCTCACTCTATGATTCATCATGTGGAAAGATTGTGAAGTTCATACCGCTTTTTGGGAGGAATAGCTATGCTTATGTGGCATATCGACGACGAAATCATGCTAAAACAAGCAGACGTTAAAGAATCCGATAACATCTATAGATTGTTAGAAAAATCACGTCATCATCTTGGACCTTGGATCAGCTGGGTCGATTACACCCAATCAAGCGGTGAGATGCGGCAGTTTATAAAAACGGTGAACAAAAAGATGAAAGAACAAACAGACGTTGTTCTTTTTATATGGTATCGCGGACAAGTAGCAGGCTCTGTTGCTCTATATGATATTAAGTGGCACAACCAGTCAGGTATGCTTGGCTATTGGGTAGGATCAGGGTTCGAAGGTCATGGAATCGCACAGCGAGCGGTAAAAGGTATGCTTATGTATGCCTATTACACGTTGATGCTGAATCGCGTGGAGCTGCGTGCTGCGGTTCAAAATGAAAAAAGCATCAAGCTCGCCCGCCGACTAGGTTTCCAAGCAGAAGGTGTTGTCAGGCAGGCAGAATGGATACGCGGAAACTGCCGCGACCAAGTCCAGATGAGCTTGATGAAGAATGAATTTCATTAAATTTCAGGATTTAAAACGTGAGCGATATATTCTTGTGCGCTTTGTTCTAATGCTTCTTCTGACGCACGAATCGAGCTATGAAAAACGAATGGCGAGATGTAACGAGTTCCGATCAAGTTAGAAGTCGCTTGGAACGGACGCAGCAGTTCGCTGATCGTATAGTGGTTGTAGCCGCCAGCTTTATAAGAGAAGTCTGGTCCTCCTGTTGAAATCGCAAGTACTAACTCTTTTCCATGAAGGGCGTCGCCTCCAGGACCATAAGCCCAACCGAAAGCTAGTACTTGATCTTGCCATTCTTTTAAAAGTGAAGGTGAGCTGTACCAGTAGAACGGAAATTGTAGAACGATACGATCGTGCTGCAACAGCATACGCTGTTCTTCCTCTACGTTCACTTTACCGTCTGGATACAGATCGTAAAGTTTTCGAACCGTAACGTGATCTTGTTTTTCTATTTCCTCTGCCCATCTTTTATTTACTGTAGAGTTTTGTAGATTAGGATGTGCGATAATTACTAATGTACTTTTCATTAATAAATCTCCTTTATGAAAAAATATTAAATTTCATTTGCTTGTACAAACAACTTAAACGGTAAAGAAGAGAGCTCTTATGATTCGAGCTGCCCTGCTGCTTGATGCGTTGCTTTTGTGAGTGCTTTTCCTTCTTCTTCTCCTAATAGATCCGAGTATGTTCGGTAAAGATCCTTCCAAGCTTTTTCGAGATCTGTTTGAATTTCCGTTCCTGCTTTTGTCGGATGGATGTGCGACATCTTGCCTTGCACTTTACGCTCTGCAAGTCCCTTTACAACAAGCTTGTCCACGAATCTTGTGATCGTACTTGGTGTCATGTGAAGTTCTTCCGCCAATTCCGATTGAGAGATTCCTGGTTTGTTGTTCACGAGCATCATCATAAAGCCATGAGTAGGCGTAATTCCTGTCGGTCGAAAAGATTCCTCAGCCATTTTGGAAATAACGCGAGAAAGCTTGTTCACAGTAAAATATAAGCAGTTTTCTAGATACTTTTCGGGCATTATGGCACCTCTTTTACATCGTTAATGTTGTTTGTACATACAAATATAAATTGTAGTGTGATTTCTGTCAATATTTTGAGTCTATAAGGGTGCTTGGCTGCCGCCAAGCTTACAATACTAGTCCATTTAGTGTTTTACAGAGTGGTAAAACTACCGTGCTGAGCTCCAATCCTAAAGTTTTTGCTCTTAATCCACAAGTTTGGGTGCTCAATCCACGAGTTTTAGCGTTGAATCCAAAAGTTTTTACAGTTTATCCACGAGTCTACAATCCTCGACATCTATCGACAGCCCAATAACTACTCCGACTACATACACAACCCTCACATAATACAAAAAACCCACCCTAAGGCAGGTTTTCTTCTCATTACTTCGCTTCTTCCTCTTCATGAACGCGGTCGAGTACCATCGCGTATGCGTCGTTTCCAAAGTTCAAGCAACGTTTTACACGAGAGATCGTTGCGGTACTTGCTCCCGTTTCGCTCTCGATCTTGTGATAGGTTTTTCCTTCACGAAGCATGCGCGCTACTTCAAGTCGCTGCGCCAAAGATTGAATCTCGTTCATCGTACAAAGGTCATCAAAGAATCGATAGCATTCTTCCATATCCTTCAGCGATAAAACCGATTCAAAAAGCTGATCTAGTGCTTTTCCTCGTAATTTATCAATTTGCATGAAACATGCACTCCTTTTTATTGCATCTTAACCGAATCAGTCATTCCACTCGGTACAATGTTAATCCATGTCTTGCCTGGAACAAACGCTCCACCGTCCGGAACGATTCTTCCGTTTTCGTTTTTCCACGAAATGTTTTGCGCGACACCATTCTGAATCAGAATCGCATCTCCGCCTGACGTTAAGTTGATCTCTCGTCTGCCGGCATCATCGATTACACGGTGAGCCGCTTCAACAATGAATACATTGCTAACCGTAATGGGTGTTTCGGTCTCACGATCTATCGTTGGTTCATTGTTGCTGCTTCTAGCGTACGTCTTCTTCTTAGTAGAGTACGTGAATTCTACTGTTTCTCCGCCTGGATAAGAGATATTAACCTCTTTTGCAGGTGCACCTTCTATATTTTTAGCACTCTCACTAGTTAAAAATGAGAGCATATCCAGATCACCTGATTGCTCAGCACCAATCTTCTCCATCCCTTTTTCAATATTTTCATAAGTGATGTAAGAGTTGTGAGGCGCTTTTCTAAAATCAGCTCGATTGAAAAGAACACCATCGTAATCCATTCCGTTTAGGTGATCAATCGTTCCGCTATCGAGAATCTCTTTCGCTTCAGGACTGAATCCGTGTGCCACGAATAAAGCATTGTAGCCACGTGAGAGCTCGATATAATAATCTCTTGCGCTTCGAACCGGGCCGACTACTTCTGGCATTTCACTTTGGAAGATCGCCAAAAAGCGAGTAAGTTCTCCCTCAGCTAATACTTCGTAAACAATATCAGCTTTATGAAGTCCAGATTGCGGTCGTGCTTTTGGGTGGTTGTTCACCATGACCGAAACTGCGCGATGATCTACCTCTTCATTCGTACCCAAGCCAGTGAGTGGATAAACAGAAGAAAACTCCTCTTTTTTTGAATCCGTCGCTTCAGCTTTATCTACTTTACCTTCTTCTAATACTTTATCTCTTGCGTCCTTACATGCAGACAGCGTTAATACCATCATGACTGACATCAAGATGACGTACCACTTTTTCATTGGGCTCACTACCTTTGTATCGTATTATTTTGCCCAATCCTTTTCTATATTAACGCATAATCGAAGGAAAGAGTAACCCTTTCTTTTTTACATCGTAAATGCCTCTTTGCGTAATGCGGATGTATGGCAAGTGTGTGGAAGAGAAAAACAAAAGCGAATAGATCGGATCTTCGTATTGATAGCCTCTTTCTCTTAGTGCATTCGTTAATCTTTTCTCTTCTACCACTAGTTCTTCTATACTAAGATTCGACATTCCTCCCGCTAAAGGAAGTTTTATCTCAGCGACAATCTCGCCTCTCTCCGCAAGTACGATGCCTCCGCCGACTTCCTTTAAGCGTTCGAACGCCACAGCCATATCTTTTTTGCTTTTTCCGATGATCAGAAGATCTCCCGTATTGGAATACGAGCTCGCAAAGCCATACAGATTTTTCGCAAAACCCTTTACGACCGTATTGATTCTCCACTTTCCTTCTTTATCGATCAGCATTAAGAAACACTCGTCTGATTCTCCGTTAATCTCTTCAGAAAAAGGATTGATCGATACATTATATGGCCGTGTGATGACACTATTGTACATTTCTATACCAACGAGACCAGAAAACTGAAAATCCTCGTCTTGAAGGTCCCATGTGATCTCTCTTTTTCGGATACCATGACCTTCCCAATCAAATTGAAAATCACGATCGGCACTAACATCCTTACCGTCACGCTTCATCCATTTTCCTTTTGCCAAAACAGATTCAGGCAGAGGATTTGTTACGTCATCTAAAATATTTAAATGTGCGACTCGCCCTGCGGCAACCATACCGAAGAGGTGATCCAGACCATAATATCTAGCCACGTTATAAGAGACCATCATATACGTATCCACTGGATCAAGCCCTGCTTCAAGCGCGATCTGCAGCATCTTATCGGTAACCCCTTCTTCATAAAAAGCAGGTGTGGATCCGTCAGTCGTCATAAAGATTCTTTCATAGTTCGTGATGCCTTCTTCTTTCATCTGACGTAATAATTTCGGCAGATCTGGACGAATCGAAGAATAACGAAGCGACACTTGCAGACCAGCATTCAATCGGTCCATCACTTCTGTCCCTGTCATCGCTTCATGATCACAGTCCACACCGAGCAACGTCATCGCAGTTAAGGTCTTTTCAGAAGCCCCTGGCAGATGTCCCTCGATCTTCTTACCCGCTTTCTTCGTCTTCAGCATCCAATGCAATAGCGTATCATCACCATGAAGCACTCGCGGCCAGCTCGTTAACTCGCCACCTTGAAGAACATATGGGCTCTCGAGCAGCTGCCTCACACTTTTTTCCGAAAAATAATTCTCTTCTTCTAAGAGTTCTGTTTGTGCGTCATAACGGCACCACCAAAAGAAATTAGAAGGCAGATCGTTCACGTTCTCCATAAAAGAAAGCGCTTTCGAAATGTTCATTTCAAAAAGCAGCATAAAGTTGTCGGCTAAAAATACGGACGTTCCACGCTGCAATGCATATCGCGAGAGCGACTGGGGATTATAAAGTTGGAACGGATGACAATGAGGTTCAATATACCCCGGCACAACAAACTTACCTTCTAGATCAGCGATTTCCGTACCTGTTGTATGGTCAGGCAGTTTTTCGCCTACATAGACGATGCGGTCTTCAAGGATCCAGATGTTTGCTTTTACCCATTTTTTAAGAGCTGCGTTTAAGTAAGTAGCGTTTGTTAAGACAAGCGACGGTGCCAATTCACCTTGAATGACGGCCACTTGTTTGCGCATTTGCGCTTTTGTCCAAAAAGCAATGTGTTGGTTCATGTTGGATCACCTGTCTTCTCTCTGAAAATTTCGTTTTTTCAAGAATACCATATTCATCAAGCAAATTGGTGAAAATTGAAAGGAGTATCATAATGAGACAAAATATTGGTTTAGTTAATAGCATGATTCGAATTATTGCTGGTCTAACACTGCTTTCTGTTTATACAGCAAAGCTGACAAGAAAGCCTTACAAAGAGTCATACATTCTTATGATCTTAATGGCTGCGATGAAAGTAGCAGAAGGAATCGTCCGCTACTGCCCAGTGACTGACCTTCTTCACAAAAGCAAAGAAATGAACGACATGGATCTTGGTAATATCGCGAAAGAAGGTTCGCCGTTCAACCCTTCATAATAAGAAGGAGGCAGCACTATGCCCACTCATTCTTTACTAAAAGGCAACAGACCTCTGTTCAGTTTATTGGTCGTTGTCTTTATTACCCATCTTGGCTCGTATCTTGTCTTGCCTGTCCTTCCTATCCTCTTAAAAGTAGAAACCGGACTAACAGCGGCACAGATTGGTTTTACTCTCGCTGTTATCTCGATCTTCATGCAAGTCGGAAGTGTAGTCGGAGGCGTATTCGCTGACCGTACAGGCAGACGTTTTATCATCGCACTTGGTGCTTTAATACGGGCTGGCGGGCTGATAGGTTTCGCTTATTTTTCAACGTATTCACTCATATTGTTAACTGCTGCGATCAGCGGGCTTGGTCTTGGGCTTAATGCACCGTCCACAAAAGCATTTATTTCATCACTCGTAAAATCTGAAATGAGATCTACTGCTTTTTCATTGCGTGGAATCTTTGCCAATATTGGAATGGCCATTGCTGGATTGACCGTTTTCGCTTTATTTACAGGAAGTTCAAAACTAATCTTCATAACCGCTGCTGTTATTTATTTAGGAGCAAGCGTGATCAGCTGGTTCTTCTTGCCTGCAGGCTGTGGAGACGAAAACTGCCGAGAAGTTAAGTGGAGTGAATATCGACAAGCGTTAAAAAACATTCCCTTCCTCGTTTTTGTGATCGCGACAATCTTTGTTTGGGCGCTTTACGTACAGTTTGCACTCGTGCTACCGCTTCGAGCTGAAAATGTCCTGTCTAATGGAAAAGACATTAGCATCATCTGGACCATCAACAGCATCACGGTTATATTAGCTCAAACGCTCATTACAAAAAATATTATCCGAAACATTCATCCCCTGACTTCTGTTGGAATAGGGGCGATCTGTATCGGGTCAGCTCTCGGAAGTTTATATTTTGCGAACACTTTATTTTTCTTTGTTTTTACCGGAATCATCTTTATCACTGGTGAGATGCTGATCATGCCAACGTTGGATACGTCGATCTCACAGCTTGCAGCTGCTAGGTTTCTTGGCATGTTCTTTGGATTAGCAAGCGTCTTTACAGGGATTGGAGAAGCGATAGGAAATTCAATCGGAGGACGAGTGTTTGAGGTGGCGGATGGCGGACAAAGCGCTGTTCCTTATGTAATATACGTGATAGCAGGTTTTGTCATCTTCATCGGGATGCAGCTGTTGCGTCGGTGGAATCCGTTGTCCATCATACAGCCACCTAAACTCATGCCAACCGCAGCTCCGAACACAGAATCATCTTCATCTCATCCCAATCCAATTAATGAAGGCTGACGAACAAGGTCTTATCAACCATGTCCGTCAGCCCTCAATTTCAATATAGGAGGTAAGCCATATGAGTTACGAATACTTAATGGATACTGCTTTTCTTTACATCTTGCTTATCGGCGGAATCATCGCCATCTCGTTTGTATTTATTAAGAAGAGACGTGCGAAATAGCTCGAAACCCGATATCTTTACGATAGAATGAGCCTTCGCACGTGATTTTCTTCATTTCTTTATATACGTTTTCCTGAGCTTCACTTAACGAACGTCCTTTAGAGGCTACCAATAACACCCGGCCACCATCTGTTAAAAGAGATTCATCTTCTCTTTTTGTACCCGCGTGAAACACGTTTGAACCACCTTCAATGTCTTCAAGCCCCATGATCACTTGAGCTTCTGAAGAAGAAACAGGGTAACCATCAGATGCAAGAACAACACCAAGTACGGATTCTTCTGACCATTGAAGTTCCGGCTTTTTGCCGTTTAAAAGGGATAAAAGCAGATCAGCCAGATCGTTTTCTAGTCGAGGCAGAATCACTTGTGTTTCCGGGTCACCGAAGCGTGCGTTAAACTCGATCACTTTCGGACCATTCTTCGTTAAGATTAAGCCCGCATAAAGAATTCCTGTAAAAGGAGTGCCTTCTTGTTTCATCGCAGAAACAGTTGGCTGAACGATCTCTTTTATCGCTTTTTGGATGTCTGCGTCAGAAATTTGAGGAACTGGTGAGTATGCCCCCATCCCACCTGTGTTCGGACCTTTATCTCCGTCATACGCACGTTTATGATCTTGTGCGATTTCCATCGGAAGGACAATCTCGTCATGCACAAAAGACATTAACGAAAATTCCTCACCTTCCAAGAATTCTTCAACAACTACCGTTTCACTCGCAGAACCAAAGCGTTTGTCCACCATCAACTCGTGCAGGCCATCTTCCGCTTCTTCTAAGGTCATTGCCACAATGACACCTTTGCCTGCCGCAAGTCCGTCCGCTTTTAGCACGATCGGTGCTCCTTTTTCTCGAACATATGCTAGAGCTTCATCGTGATTCGTAAACGTTTCAGAAGCTGCTGTCGGAATGTCATACTTTTTCATAAGATTCTTCGCGAATGATTTTGAGCCTTCGATCTCTGCTGCCGCTTTAGAAGGACCAAAGATAACAAGACCTTCTTGTGTGAAACGATCTACGATGCCCTCTAGTAACGGCACTTCAGGTCCAACGAATGTTAAACCGATTTCGTTTGCTTTTGCAAAAGTGACAAGCTCGTCGATGTTGGTTTCTTTGATGGAAACGCATGTTGCTTGTTGTGCCATGCCTGGGTTTCCTGGTGCAGCAAACACTTTTTTGACGCTCGGGCTGTTGGCAAACTTCCACACGAGCGCATGTTCACGTCCACCTTTGCCGATTACAAGAACGTTCATGGTTGCTACCTCCTTTTTTAGCTTTGAAGTTTTTGAAAGCTGCTGATCTCCGTTCCAGGTACTCGCTTTCCGCGGGGCAGGCGGTGAGCCACATTCGTACGTTTCACGTATAAGTGTCTCACCCGCCCACCTGTCCCGCAGGAGTCTCGCACCTTGCACTCCAATCAACCTAATCAGTGAAGTTTATAGGTAATACTAAAGGCTGTTGGCACTTTAGTTTGTAAGTCATGAACTGATGCTAAAGACTGGTTGAACTAATTCAATAATTTTAAAGGCTTCTTGATAAAACATCTGAGAAAAGGCTAAGCGATTGTCTTTTAGATTTTTTCTTTTTGTACTTCTTATGCAAGTTGATTGGAGCGGAAGGTTGCCTGCCACATGAGGAGCTTCTTGCAAGGCATGCGACGATGAAGTTCACTTCGTCAGCATAGACTTGTAGACGCAGGAGCAGAGAGACAACCTTTAAGCGGTCAGGTGGAGACTCCTAAACGGCGCAAAGCGGCAGTCCGAAAAGCGGAAGTGACTCGTTCAGCCCCAACAAGCAAAAGGGAAATAGGCTTGGAAGGCGCACTTTGCCTTCTTGACCGTTTAACTTTTGACCTCGAGGGGCTAGTCACTGCAACTAGACAGGAGGCTCACCGCACACCCCCTGGAAAGGGAGCACCTGGAACGGAAATCAACCCTTCCACGCACTCCTGAATCAACATGATTAATGCTTAAAGTGTCTTACGCCTGTGAACACCATTGTGATCCCGTGCTCATCTGCTTTTTTGATCGAATCTTCATCCTTGATTGATCCGCCTGGCTGGATAATCGCTGTAACACCAGCGCGTGCCGCCGCTTCTACGGAGTCATCCATTGGGAAGAACGCATCTGATCCAAGAGCAGAACCTTGTGCACGTTTCCCCGCTTGCTCGATCGCGATTTTCGCTGCGCCAACGCGGTTCATCTGACCCGCACCAACACCTACTGTCATTTCGTCTTTCGCTAAGACGATCGCATTTGATTTCACGTGTTTTACCACTTTCCAAGCAAGCTTCAAATCTTTCCACTCTTGCTCAGTCGGCTGGCGTTTTGTAGGAATCGTCACGTTCGCATCATCTAACCCGAAAACGTCTTCCTCTTGAACTAACATTCCGCCAGAAACGGTTGTGATTTTTTTGGCGATTCCTTTGCCTTCTGTAAAATCTAATTTTAATAAACGGATGTTCTTCTTTTTCGTTAGGATCTCTAACGCTTTCACTGTAAATGAAGGAGCGATGATGATCTCTAGGAAAATCCCACTCAATTTTTGAGCTGTTTCTTCATCTATTTCTGTGTTAGCAGCGATGATGCCGCCGAAGATTGATACAGGGTCTGCTTCAAACGCACGGGTGTACGCTTCAAGGATCGTTGAGCCTGTTCCAACGCCACATGGATTCATGTGCTTAACCGCAACTACAGCTGGATCAACGAACTCTTTTACGATCGAGAGTGCTGCATCTGCGTCGTTGATGTTGTTGTACGAAAGCTCTTTTCCGTGAAGCTGTTCAGCGTCTGTTAAAGAGAGCGTGTTCTTCAGTGGCGTCGAATAAAACGCGGCTTTTTGATGAGGGTTCTCACCATATCGAAGGTCCTGTTTCTTTTCATATGTTACCGTGTAGGATTCCGGGTGTTCCTCTTCTACAGCTGCTGTTAAATATTCTGCAATCAACGCATCATAAGCCGCTGTATGACGGAACGTCTTCGCTGCAAGTCTGCGGCGTGTCTCTTCACTTACAGCTCCTGCACCATCAAGTTCATCCGCTACTGTCTCATAGTCTGCCGGATCGACAACGACCGTTACGTAGGCGTGATTTTTTGCTGCCGAACGAAGCATGCTCGGTCCGCCGATATCAATGTTCTCGATCGCATCAGCGAATGTAGTTCCTTCTTTTGCGATCGTTTCTTTAAATGGATATAGGTTTACGACTACAAGATCGATCGGAGAGATCTCATTTTCTTGCATC
This sequence comes from Fictibacillus sp. 18YEL24, assembly GCF_015903855.1. Lineage (GTDB taxonomy): Bacteria > Bacillota > Bacilli > Bacillales > Fictibacillaceae > Fictibacillus > Fictibacillus phosphorivorans_C. The sequence goes on along the minus strand of NZ_JACZDT010000006.1, from coordinate 12,182 downwards.
GCTGTTTGGTGTGTTTCATTATCTCGGACAGCGAGTAAACCGCCATGAATTTTTGGATGAAGCGTTTTGACACGTCCGTCCATGATCTCAGGAAAACCAGTCACTTCAGAAATACCGATTACAGGAATTCCTGCGTCTTGTAACGCTTTTTTTGTTCCGCCTGTAGAGATGATCTCTACGCCGTGATGAGCTAGTTTTTCTGCAAAGTGAAGCAATCCCTCTTTATTTGAAACGCTTATGAGTGCACGTTTGATCGTCAATGTAAGATGCCTCCTACGGTGTCTTTTTGTAATAGTTTGTTGATGATAGCTGGGTATAATTGGTGTTCTGCTTTTTGGATGCGCTGCTGCAGGGTATCCTCTGTATCGCCTGGCAATACGGGGATTCTTACTTGTTCGATGATCGGACCTGTATCCATTCCACTGTCTACATAATGAACCGTTACACCTGTTTCGGCAACGTTCGCTTTTAGAGCTTGTCCGACCGCATCTTTACCGGGAAAGGCTGGCAGATACGACGGGTGGATATTGATGATACAGCCTTCATACGCTTTTAATAATACCTCACCAACTAGCCTCATGTATCCTGCGAGAACGATAAATTCTACTCCATAGGATTGAAGTTCAGAAACGATTTCTTTTTCAAAATCAGCTTTTGATGCAAATGTTTTTGGCAAGAACGAATACGTTGGAATTCCGAAGTGGCGCGCACGATCGATTACTTTCGCCCCCGGTTTATCACATACTAAAAGCTCGATATCCGCCTGAAGCTCACCTGCTTCAACCGCGTCTACGATGGCTTGAAAGTTACTTCCGCTTCCAGAAGCAAATACAGCTATTTTTTTCATTCGATGTTTCCTCCGCCAAAGATCACGCCTTCACCTTGCTTCACGCGACCGATGATGTAGGGCTTCTCGCCTGTTTCTTCTAAAAGGCGGATGATCGGGAGCATATTTTCTTCTGAAACCGAGAGCACCATTCCAATCCCCATGTTAAACGTTGTGAACATCTCTTTCCGTGTCAGGTTTCCTTTTTCTTCGATTAGATCAAAGATCGCAGGTACCGGCCATGAACCATAATCTACTTCTGCCGCAAGACCTTCTGGCAGCATGCGTGGGATGTTTTCAATGAATCCGCCGCCTGTAATATGAGCAACACCGTTCACATCAAACTGATTGAACACTTCAAGCAACGGTTTTACATAGATGCGAGTAGGTGTTAACAGCTCTTCACCTAATGTTTTAGATAAACTATCAATGTGTTGGTTCAGATCAAGCCCTGCGTTTTCTAATAAAACTTTACGGACGAGTGAAAAACCGTTGGAATGAAGACCGTTTGAAGCAAGGCCGATCAATACATCGTTCTCGGAGATAGCAGCGCCGTTGATCAGCTTCGATTTTTCGGCGATTCCAACCGTAAATCCAGCTAGATCATACTCTTCACTGTCATACATGCCAGGCATCTCTGCCGTTTCTCCGCCGATGAGCGCACAACCTGCTTGTTCACAGCCATCCGCGATCCCACTAACGATCTGTTCGATCTTTTCAGGGTGAAGCGTGCCGCAAGCAATATAGTCCAGGAAATAAAGCGGCTCAGCGCCTTGCGCTACGATATCGTTCACACACATCGCAACTGCATCTACACCGATCGTGTCATGCTTATCCGCCATGAACGCAAGCATCAGTTTCGTGCCTACTCCGTCTGTTCCGGAAATCAGCACAGGCTCTTTATGTGAGAATCCTGATAGATCGAACATCGCACCAAATCCACCAAGTCCTGCTAATACTTCCGGACGCTTCGTTCTCTGTGCATGTTTCTTGATGCGATCGACCGCTTCATATCCTGCTTCGATGTTCACGCCTGCTTGCTTATATGCTTCTGCCATCGTCTTCTCCCCCTTTAAACAAGCTCTTTTTCATATGGTAAAACAGTATCTGGATAAATTTCTGTTGGATATCGTCCTGTAAAACAAGCTAAACATTGACCGCAGTTCGGCTCGGCATTTGATCGTCCGATGCCTTCCATTAATCCTTCTACGGAAATAAACGATAAGGAATCAGCACCAATAATCTCGCGAATCTCATCTACCGAATGCTTAGATGCAATCAGTTCCGCACGTTCTGACGTATCGATGCCGTAGTAGCACGGATGCGCGATCGGTGGAGCTGTAATGCGCACGTGAACTTCTGTAGCGCCCGCAGCACGCAGCATCTTCACGATTCGGCGGCTCGTCGTACCGCGTACGATTGAATCGTCCACCATCACAACACGCTTTCCTTCTACGATTCCTCGAACCGGTGAAAGCTTCATCTTCACACCTAGTTCACGAAGCTCTTGAGAAGGCTGGATGAACGTACGACCGACATAGCGATTTTTTATAAGACCGATCTCATACGGAATACCTGATGCTTCTGCATAACCGATCGCAGCTGAAATACTAGAATCAGGCACACCTGTTACGACATCCGCTTCAATTGGAGCTTCTTCATACATCTTTTTCCCAAGGCTTTTACGAGCCGCATGAACGTTGATTCCTTCGATGTTGCTGTCTGGTCGTGAAAAATAAATATATTCCATCGAGCACATAGAGCGCTGAACAGAAGTCGAGAACGTATCGACCGTTAGTCCGTCTTCATTAATGATCAAAAGTTCTCCCGGCTGCACGTCACGCACATACGTTGCCCCAACCACATCGAACGCACACGTTTCAGATGCGACAACATACGCATCACCAAGCATACCAAGTGACAATGGGCGTAAGCCGTTCGGATCGAGCGCTACCATCATCTCGTTCTCTGTCATCACTAAGAATGCATACGCACCTTTTAGCATCGTTAAAGCGTTCTGTACTTTTTCTTTAAGTGTAAAATAACCGCTGCGCTTGATCAGATGAGCAAGCACTTCTGTATCTGAAGTGGTTTGAAAGATGCTTCCTTGCGATTCCAGTTGATGTTTTAGCGCGTTTGCATTTACAAGATTTCCGTTATGAGCAAGAGCAAGTGAGCTTGTTTGTGAACGGAACAAGAGTGGCTGAACGTTCGCAAGCTCATTGCCTCCTGCTGTGGAATACCGAACATGGCCGATTGCACCATGTCCGATCAATCCTTCGAGCTCCCCTTTGCTGAACACGTCGTTTACGAGACCGCTACCTTTATGAATGCGTAAACGCTCTCCGTCCGTTACAACGATTCCTGCTCCTTCTTGTCCGCGGTGCTGCAGGCTGTGCAGACCGTAATACGTGAGTTGCGCGGCATCTGGGTGACCCCAAATACCGAACACACCACATTCTTCGTTTAAGCCTTTGATGTCAGCAAGCATGGAATAGCTCCTTTCCAGGCGTCTTGCATCTCCTGGAGCGTACAGGATAACAACTCTTCACCCTGCTCATTATCGATCGCAAGACCGCTCTCAGAACGTACAAAACCTATGATTTTTGCGTCTTTTACAAGCTGTTGGAACTCATCTTGATGTTCAGGTTTTACTGTAACTAAGAAACGGGATTGAGATTCACCGAAAAGACTTCCGATCGGCTCATCTGTTAACGTCACGCTCGCTCCTACTTTACCGTCCATCACAGACTCAGCAAGTGCAACAGATAGTCCGCCTTCTGCAACGTCATGCGCAGATTGGATCAACCCTTTTTGAATCGCTGCTAAAAGCTCACGCTGTCTTGTTTCTTCCACTTCTAGATCGATCTGAGGCGCTTTACCAAAAATGCGTCCTTCTTTCATCTTCTGAAGCTCACTTCCGCCAAACTCAGCTTTGCTCTCACCGATTAGATAGATGATGTCGCCCGCTTCTTTAAAGCTCTGAGTCATGATATGCTTCGTGTCTTCAATAAGCCCGACCATACCGATTACAGGAGTCGGGTAAACCGCTACACCGTTCGTTTCGTTATATAGAGATACGTTACCGCCGATCACTGGCGTTGCCAATTTGTTGCATGCCGCACTCATACCGTCAGCCGATTTCTCTAGCTGCCAGAAGATCTCTGGCTTTTCAGGATTTCCGTAGTTCAAACAATCTGTCACCGCAAGAGGCTGTGCTCCTGAACATACGAGATTACGAGCTGCTTCGGCAACAGCAATCATGCCGCCCACTTCTGGGTCTAGATACAGATAGCGAGAATTACAGTCTGTTGTCATCGCTAACGCTTTTTTCGTCCCGCGGATTCGAACGACTGCTGCATCCGATCCAGGTGCTACGACCGTATTCGTGCGCACCATATAGTCATACTGGTTGTAAACCCACTCTTTGCTCGCGATCGTTGGCTGTTTCAAAAGAGATAGCAACGTAGATTTGAAGCTAGTAATCTCCGGTAAGTAGTCTGCTTGCGCTTGGAACTCACCATAATAAGCAGGTTCTTTTGATGGCTTATGATAAACCGGAGCATCCTCTGCAAGAGCATCTACCGGTACATCTGCTACGATCTCACCTTGGTGAGTAAGACGAAGTACTTGTTCTTCGATAACCGTTCCAACCGTTACGCAATCGAGATCCCATTTTGCAAAGATCTTTTCCACTTCATGCTCACGGCCTTTTTCAACGACTAACAGCATGCGCTCTTGAGATTCTGAAAGCATCATCTCATAAGCTGTCATTCCTGTTTCACGCTGTGGAATAAGATCAAGGTTCATCTCGATTCCCATGCCCGCTTTACTTGCCATCTCAGCGGACGAACTTGTAAGACCTGCCGCACCCATATCTTGAATACCAACAAGCGCATCACAGTTATGAATGAGCTCGAGGCACGCTTCCATAACGAGTTTTTCCATAAAAGGATCTCCAACTTGAACCGCTGGACGTTTTTCTTCTGACGCTTCAGAAAGCTCTTCTGATGCAAACGTTGCACCGTGGATTCCGTCACGGCCTGTTTTCGCCCCAACGTACATGACAGAGTTTCCAGCACCTTTCGCTTGACCCTTCTTAATGTCTTTATGGTCGATCAGACCGACACACATCGCGTTAACGAGCGGATTGCCTTCGTATGATGGATCAAATTGAACTTCTCCTCCAACCGTAGGAATTCCGATACAGTTGCCGTAGCCTGCAATCCCCGCTACTACTTGCTCGAACAAATACTTCACACGCGGAGACTCTAACTCTCCAAAACGAAGCGAGTTCAGCATCGCGATCGGACGCGCTCCCATCGAGAAAACGTCACGGATGATACCACCGACACCTGTTGCCGCTCCTTGATAAGGCTCGATCGCTGAAGGGTGGTTATGAGATTCGATCTTGAAAACAACCGCTTGACCGTCACCGATATCCACGATTCCAGCACCTTCACCAGGACCTTGAAGTACGCGCTCACCTTTTGTAGGGAACTTGCTTAAAACAGGCTTTGAATTTTTATAAGAACAGTGCTCACTCCACATAACAGAGAACAGTCCTGTTTCTGTCCAGTTAGGAGATCTGCCGATAATCTTTTCTACGAGTTCAAACTCTGAATCACTTAAACCCATCTCACGGTATAATTTTTGTTCTTTAATTTGTGAACTTGTTGGTTCATGTTGCAGCGACATAACGTTCCCTCCAGCTCTTCACAATAGATTGAAATAATTTAAGACCATCTTTGCTACCTAACAGCTCATCGACCGCACGTTCCGGGTGCGGCATCATGCCTAGCACATTGCCTTTTTCGTTCGTGATACCGGCAATGTTTTCAACCGATCCGTTCGGATTGTTTTTATACGTGAAAACGATCTGATTGTTTGCCTTTAGCTGTTGCAGCGTCTCTTCATCGCAATAATAGTTGCCTTCACCATGTGCGACTGGAACGGAGATTACTTCACCTTTTTCGTACTGAGTCGTGAAGATTGTCGATGTGTTCTCAACGACTAGCTCTTCTGGCTGGCAGATGAATTTCAATGATTCATTGCGGCGCATCGCTCCTGGCAGGAGTCCTGTTTCTAGTAAAATCTGAAATCCGTTACAAACGCCAAGAACCGGTTTTCCTTCACGTGCTGCTTTAACCACTTCTGTCATCACGTTCGAGAATTGTGCGATAGCGCCAGAGCGGAGGTAATCTCCATAAGAGAAACCACCAGGTAATAAAATACCGTCAAATTGATTTAAGTTCGTTGCATCGTGCCAGACGTACTCAACTTCAGCGCCGAGCTCATCTTTTACAGCATGATACATGTCAGTGTCACAGTTTGATCCTGGAAAAACGATTACAGCAAACTTCACTGTGCGACAACCTCCTCCACCTCGTAGCGGTAGTCTTCGATCACAGGATTAGATAAAAGTTTAGAGCACATGTTCACGATTTTCTCATCAAGATCGTAATTCCCTTTTTGAAGCGTTAACTCCAGATACTTACCAATACGTACATCTTCAACCTCTGACTGTCCCATTTTGTGAAGCGAGCTCATTACTGCCTTACCTTGTGGATCTAATACACTCTCTCTTAATGTTACATACACCTTTACTTTGTACATGATAGGCCTCCTAGACGTTGTAGTATTTTTTCATAAGCATCTGTTAAACTTCCTAATCCCTGGCGGAATACATCTTTATCGAGTTTCTCGTTCGTTTCTGCATCCCATAAACGGCAAGTATCAGGAGAAATTTCATCAGCGAGCATAAGGTTTCCGTTAGCATCTGTTCCGAACTCTAGCTTAAAGTCGACGAGCTTTACGTTCTTTTGAACAAAATAAGACGTGAGTACTTCGTTGATCTGAATCGCTTGTTCTGATATCTGGCTGAGCTGCTCTCGTGTTGCCAAGTTCATGATGTCGATATGTTCTTCTGTAATAAGCGGATCGCCAAGGTCATCGTTTTTGTAATAAAATTCGACGATCGTGCGTGGAAGGATCTGACCTTCAGGAATTCCAGTACGCTTTGATAAAGAACCAGCCGCGATGTTGCGAACAACCACTTCTAAGGGGATGATGGTCACCTTCTTCACGAGCTGTTCGGTTTCGGATACTCGTTTTACGAAGTGGGAGTGAATTCCTTTCTCTTTGAGCAGTTCAAAAAGGATAGAAGAAATCTCGTTGTTCAGTCTTCCTTTTCCTGCGATCTCGGCTTTTTTCTCGCCGTTGAACGCTGTTGCTGAATCTTTGTAGCTGACCCAGACGACTTCTTCGTCTGTTGTGCGGTAGATGCGTTTTGCTTTTCCTTCGTATAGCTGCTCTAACTTCTCCATCCTGACCCCTCCGTTATATGAAGATTCCCAATATTCAATCTTTTAAAAAAGGCAAAGAGAAAGAGAGTTCAATAGATCACTCTCTTTTTAGTTGAAGTACTTCTTAAAAGCTTTTGTAGTATGACATTGTTGTCGTTGAGAGAGGTTGATTTCCGTTTCAGGCGCTCGCTTTCCGCGGGGCAGGCGGTGAGCCACATTCGTACGTTTCACGTATAAGTGTCTCACCTGCCCACCTGTCCCGCAGGAGTCTCGCACCTTGCACTCCAATCAACTTGTCAATGAAGCGTTCCTAAAACAACAATCTTTAAAGATCCTTTTAATAAAACCCTTTAAAGCCCTAATCTGTCGAAGATTGTGTCTACGTGTGACAGATGATAACTGTAGTCAAAGCATTCAGAGATTTCTTCAGGTGTTAATTTTTCAGTAATTTTTTGTTCAGCTTCTACTAATGTTCTGAACTGTACGCCTTCTTCCCATGCTTGCATCGCTTTTGGCTGCACTGTGTCGTATGCTTCTTCACGTGCCATTCCTTTGTCGATCAATTTAAGAAGGACGCGCTGTGAGTAGATCAATCCATATGTGCGCTCCATGTTGCGTTTCATGTTCTCTGGGAACACGGTTAAATTCTTGATGATGTTGCCAAAACGGTTCAGCATGTAGTTCAGTGTGATCGTCGCATCTGGTAGAATCACACGTTCAGCAGATGAATGTGAGATATCACGCTCATGCCATAGGGATACGTTCTCATACGCTGTCATCATGTAACCGCGGATCACACGAGCTAATCCTGTCATGTTTTCAGATCCGATCGGATTACGTTTATGCGGCATAGCAGATGATCCTTTTTGACCTTTTGCAAAGAACTCTTCTACTTCACGCGTCTCACTCTTTTGAAGACCGCGTACTTCTGTTGCGAACTTCTCGATGCTCGTTGCGATAAGTGCCAACGTTGACATGTAATGAGCGTGACGGTCACGCTGCAATGTTTGCGTTGAGATCGGTGAAGCTTCTAGTCCAAGCTTTTCACACACATATTTTTCAACGAATGGGTCGATGTTCGCGTACGTTCCAACGGCTCCAGAAATTTTACCGAAACGAACCGTGTCAGATGCTTGCTTGAAGCGCTCCACGTTACGTTTCATCTCTTCGTACCAAAGAGCAAGCTTCAATCCGAACGTTGTCGGCTCAGCATGCACTCCGTGCGTACGACCCATCATAACGGTATATTTATGTTCTTTTGCTTTTTCAGCAAGAATCTCAACGAAACGATCTAGATCTTTCGCTAAAATGTCGTTTGCTTGTTTAAGTAGATACGATAGAGCTGTATCTACTACATCTGTTGAAGTTAGTCCGTAATGTACCCATTTACGCTCTTCACCAAGTGTTTCAGATACCGCTCGCGTAAACGCAACAACATCGTGGCGTGTTTCTTCTTCAATCTCTAGGATTCGGTTAATATCAAAAGACGCATTTTCGCGAAGCTTCTTCACGTCTTCTTTCGGAATATCTCCTAGTTCTGCCCAAGCTTCACAAGCAAGGATCTCTACTTCAAGCCACGCTTGATATTTGTTTTCGTCCGTCCAGATCGCTCCCATTTCAGGGCGTGTATAGCGTTCAATCATTGTGTTACCTCCGTTTTGTTATCACTTAAAAATATTGCGGACACTCTTTCTGCTTTTTCTAGTGCCTGTTCAATCGTATCACCTAAAACCGTGATATGCCCCATCTTTCGTTTCGCTTTTGCTTCTTTCTTTCCGTACAGATGAAGTTTCGCTTCTCCTAAATTTCCTATCTCTCGTAACACAGTCTCATGATGTTCACCTAAAATGTTGATCATCACGGCTGGTTTTATTAATTCGGTATTTCCAAGCGGCCAGTTGCATACGGCACGTATATGCTGATCGAACTGTGAAGTCTCACACGCCTCTATCGTGTAATGTCCGGAGTTATGCGGGCGTGGCGCTAGTTCGTTCACATAAATCGTACCGTCTTTTGCGACGAACATCTCTACGGCAAGCGTACCAACAAGCTCTAATTCCGTTGCGATTGACCCCGCTAGGAGCTTTGCTTGATCCGCTGTTTTGTTCGTGATGCGTGCTGGCGCGATCGTTTGATGCAGGATATTCTCTTTGTGTATATTCTCTGCGATCGGAAACGATTTAACCTCACCGCTCACACTTCTCGTTATGATTACGGATATTTCTTTTTCAAAAGGAACCCAAGCTTCTAGGACACAATCTGTCTCTTTTTCTAAAAGTGTTGCTGCAATCTCAAGATCACTTTCTTGCTTGATCACAAACTGCCCTTTTCCGTCATAACCGCCTCTGCACGTTTTTAATACAGAAGGGTAACCCAACTCTTCCACCGCACGTTGGAGTGAACGAAAATCGGTCACTGGACGATAGGGAGCTACAGGAACCCCTGCTTTTTGTAGCGTTTCTTTCTCTTGTAAACGATGCTGAGTGACAGAAAGAAGACGGCTTCCCTGAGGTAAGTTTGCGTTCTCTTCCAACCAGCTCGCACTCTCTGCATCTATGTTTTCAAACTCGTACGTGACGACATCACTTTGTTCTGCAAGCTTCTTGATGCCTTCTCGGTCATCATAAGCTGTTGTAATTTGATGATCTGCAACTTGCCCGCATGGTGAATTCTCACCTGGTTCTAAAACAACAACGTTCAATCCCATCTCACGAGCGCTCAACGCCATCATGCGGCCGAGCTGACCTCCGCCAAGTATACCTAGTGTTTGTTGTGGTCTTATCGTCTTAAACAAGAAGCTCACTACTTTCGATCGCCAGTTGTTGTGCTGTAGCACGGCGTTGTTTTAAACGTTGTTTGACTCCTTCATCATGTACGGCTACCATCTGTGCGGCTAGAAGTCCTGCATTTGCTGCACCAGCTTTCCCAATCGCAACTGTCGCTACAGGAACACCCTTTGGCATCTGAACGATTGATAACAGTGAGTCCATCCCGTTAAGCGCTTTGGATTGAACCGGAACACCGATAACTGGAATAATTGTTTTAGCAGCGACCATACCAGGTAAGTGAGCTGCTCCGCCTGCTCCAGCAATGATCACTTCAATCCCTCTATGTTCCGCTTCTTCTGCGTATTGAAACATGAGATCCGGTGTACGGTGTGCCGAAACCACCTTCTTCTCGTAAGCTACTTCTAGTTCATCTAATAGGTCACACGCTTCTTTCATTGTTTCCCAATCTGAAACACTTCCCATGATCACGCCAACTTTAGCCATGGTAGCCTCCTTATTGTCAGAAAATATAAAAAAATCCAGTTGGTATGCTTCTCCCTAATATGAGAGAAAGCAGCCAACTGGACATACGTATCCGATAAAAATAGACAGAAAGATGCTTTCCCTCATAGTCTGATGAAATAACGGTCATCAGGTAGAGACTTACGGGCCATATTCCCGAAATTATATGAGGGCTTTATTCTTCTGATTTTATTGTAGCAATGATTGTTTTGTTTTGTCAACAAAAATCGAACATTAAGTTGTATATTACATTTAATGTTCGTGTTTTGGTCATTATTGAAGGAGTTTGCCTTCAAATACAATTCGTTGTTCTTTTACTTCTGGTTCCATTCTGCCGTTGCGCTTCACTTCATGAAAAACGGGCTCTTCCATACGTCTTACCGGTGTATAGCCCTCATCGGCCATACGATCCAGACAATCCGAGATCGTTTCTCCTGCTTCAACAGCAAACCTCTTTTTAGAAGGTTTCTTCTCCATCTGTTACCTCCTGATACCCTTAACCCAAAATCCACCATGAAACGCTTTTGGTTCATGTGAAATAATAAACGCCTTCGGATCTAAATCCTTTACGGTATTATATAGGTTCATTTCTGATTTACGTGATGTTAAGATTTCCATCATCAGACGCTGTCCTTCACGACCTTCTGCAAGCCAGTTTGTAACACCATAGCCTTTGTTGCGAAGCTCGTTCGGCAAGCCGCCTTCAAGATTTGTCGTAATTACGTTAACAGTAGTATATCCAAGTGCAAGCTTTTCTTCAATCTTCATTCCAACTAATACACCAATTCCATAACCCACCGCATACGCAATTAAGTTTTGAATCTCATTTAAGTTATCAAGAACCAGCCCGAGGCCTACCACATAGATAATGACCTCAAACACACTAATAAAGGCAGCTAAGTACCTTTGTCCTTTCAACGTCAGGATCATCCTGATCGTAAAAAACGATACATATACAATATTGATCAATAAAATGATCCCAACCATGACGAACGCATTATCTAACATGATGGCAAGCCTCCCAAGGTGAAAAATACTTCGTTAAGGATAACACTTTTTGGACAAGTTGGAAACTGGAGAATTGATGCAAAAACAGTTGTGGATTTTAAGGGAGTTTAGTAGGGGGTTTGGCGGATGCCAAAGTATCCTTTTTTGGTTTAGATACGAGGATATGCCGAGCTTACTTTATAGGTTGAATGAAAGCTTGGCAGATGCCAAGTTTCCTTTTTAGATGGTTTTAAACTCTGGCTTAGGGTGGGGAATATGGTGAAGACTTATAAATATTTTTGAGGACTTATAAACTTTGGTGAAGACTTATAAGTTTTTTTGAAGACTTATAAATTCATTTGAGGACTTATAAATGTTGAGGCAAGTAAGTTACACTTTTTTTCTTTCATAAAAACTCGTTATTTATATCCCGAATGCACTGTTTTCAACTTTCAAATGATACTAAAGTTTATATTTTCGAGCTATTTAATAATAAAAAGGTAAAGAAAAGCCGCCTTTTTTAAAACAAAAAAAAGATGGAACGAACATAAAGTTCGTCCCACCTTCTTTGCCTAGCGACGTCCTACTCTAACAGGGGGAAACCCCCAACTACCATCAGCGCTAAAGAGCTTAACTTCCGTGTTCGGTATGGGAACGGGTGTGACCTCTTTGCCATCATCACTAGACCTAACCATGACCTTAACCATGATTTATGAAATTAGAGAGTATGTTCTCTCAAAACTAGATACGACGTTTCCAAACGTTATGCTTTTT